>NZ_PNDT01000007.1:0-176398 GCF_005886375.1 Pseudoalteromonas sp. S1727 | reverse complement strand
CTGAGAACATAAAGTCCATAACGTTTCCTTAATTAATATTTTAAGTGTGCATTAAAAGTCAATCGTCTCAATTTAGTTAAAACAACAAACCTTATTTCTTGGATCAATATACTGCAAAATAATTGGTAATGCCACCTTACCAACTTGTTTTTTGAAAAAAAATGACCATTTTTCAGGTCATTTTTACAACAAGGGAAGATCACAACTTTTATTCGTTAAAGGGCTAAATACACACCTTTAACATTTTGGTTTCTATACTCTATAGTGGTCGGCTTATCTCCTGGAATAAATTCTATTGCAGCATAGCCACTCGCCATTTCGATGAGGCTACTACCAGTAGGCGTACCTTGATTTTCAAGCAAAGTGCCATGGCTAGTCATATTAAAAAAGTAACTTCGTTGATTATAATCAAGCACACGGTTTCCATCTTTATCAAGCGCTTGTGCTTCTATAAGTTTATTACCATTACTTAGGGTTTTAGCCGTTAGCTGAATTCGATCAAACTTACCGTGCTGACCAATTAAATAGTGCACCTTCAGCTCATCCGTTACTTCTGCACCAGATTTAGTACGCCCAACTACAGATAGCGTATTCACACCATTTTTGAAGGGAACTTGCCACACTAAGCCACCAGCAGGAAATATATTTGCGTCACGTTGCTTTTCACCTAGGCTTTTACCATTAAGGCTTAATTCAGCACTTTGTGTGTTACAGAATACATCTACTTTTTGGCCTTCTTTTGGACCATTTCTGTGAGTCCAAGATTTAGATTCAATATAACAAAATGGTTTATCTGACCAGTGACTTGCAAAGACATAATAGGCATCTTTAGGTTTACCATTGCGATCAACTAAACCTTTTTGGTTCATGTAAGGAATTGGGTTTTCAGGTCTTAATGGTGTCCCAAAATCTTTAAATGCCCACTGTGCATTACCAGCAAAGTTTTCAGTGCTTTCACTGACGATTAAATGCCAATCAAACAAATCAACTGCATAGTTTTCAGTCCAATCACTGTCTTTGGCTACACTTTTAACTACTGCTTGATTCATTGCTTCATCAACACTAACTTGTGCGCCTTGCATACCATCTTTACTTATTGGGTACTCTGTATGACGGCCAACATGACTTGACGCACCGTACTCCATGTGAAGGAAAGTTGGGTATTTCTTCATAGATGATTTAATTGCTTCACCGTATTGGCCGTACGAACCTCCATACCAACCAGCCCATATAGACGGAGAAAATGCATCAACTAGCTCAGCACCAGGATAATATTTACGAATAGTAGTAATACGGCTTGGATCAAGATCTTTAGCTATTTTATTTAACTTTTTAAGATATGGAGTGATTTTTTCAGGGTCACCGCCCCCTTCAAAATCTTCTTCCCAATACATTTCGTTACCCAATGACCAAAATGCAATACTAGGCTCATTACGGTTTTGTTTAATTTGTGCTTTTAATAATGTTTCCGTATTCTTTTTCCAGACTTCACCACCGATACCACCACGGCACCAAGGTAATTCATCCCAGATCACAAGGCCTAACTCATTAGCAGCTTTGTATACTTCAGGATCTTGTGGGTAATGCCCTAATCGTACAAAGTTAGCGCCCATTTCCTTAATTTGCTGCATATCTTTATAGTGTAATTGGTTAGGCATTGCAGCTCCTAGACCTGCATGCTCTTCATGACGGTGGGTGCCACGGATCAGCATTTTTTCTCCGTTAACAAAAAACCCTTTATTTGCTCTCATTTCAAACCAGCGATAGCCAACTACTTGCTCTACTTTTTGTAGTTCTTTTCCACCCGAAGAAAGGGAAACTGTCAAATTATATAGATTAGGATTTTTTGGTGACCATAACTTCGGGCTATTAAGTTCGTTCAAGCTTTCTATTACTGCTTGCTTACCTGGTTTTAAACTTACCTGTTTAGTTTTTAGCGAGACTTTCTCATTATTAGGACCTACCAAGGTATACGTGAGTAAGGCTTTTTGAGAATGCTGGACATCAAATTCAGTGGTAATTACTGTTTTTGCCGACTGAACAGACACATCAGGCGTATCCACCTGTACACCACTAATAAAGTTCTTTGGCAATTTTTTTAACCATACATCACGGGTAATACCGCCATGGATAAAAAAGTCAGACTTTTGTGATGGAATTAGGTCGCGGTTATACTCATTACTTGCACGCACCAAAACTTCGTTACTACCTGAAGTATTTAGATAAGGTGTAATTTCAACATCAAAGCCAATGTAGCCACCTATGTGTTCAAATGCTTTCTTACCATTTACATAGACTTCGGCTTGCATATTTACGGCTTCAAAATACAGCACATAACGGTGTGTTTTTTCAGCGCCCTTAGGTAAAGTCAGGGTTTTACTATACCAACTCGCATCACGGCGATAGCCTGGGGTTGAGTCTACAGTGTCAGTCGCATTCCAAGTATGTGGAAGTGTTACCGACTGCCAATTATTATCGGCTTTCGCTTTATTAAAGCTAGTTTCATTGCTTTCTAAATATTGCCAATCTTGATTTATATTTTGTGTGTGTGCTGTTGCATTGAATGCTATTACTGCCATGAAGCTAAGTACAACTCTAGCAAGCAAAGAATTCATTATTTTTAATTGTAGTGATTTCATCATCGCTCCTTAACGTGCCATCCAGCCGCCATCAACCAGCATAATATGCCCGTTCATATAGCTTGCCGCTTTAGAAGACAAGAACACCGTCGCACCAGCAAGATCGTCTGGCTGACCCCAAGCGCCACTAGGTATACGTGCTGTAATACTTTCATAACGCGCCGCATCTTGGCGAATATTATAAGTGTTATCTGTTTCAAAATAGCCCGGAGCGATTGCATTTACTTGAATGTTATGTGCAGCCCATTCATTTGCAAGAGCTTTAGTTAGCTGCGCCACACCACCTTTACTAGCCGCATAAGCTGGCACTGTGATCCCACCCGAAAAACTAAGTAATGAGGCAATGTTGATGATTTTTCCTGAACCTTGTTTGATCATGTGTTTACCTGCTTCCCGGCAAAACTTAAACACACCATTTAGATTCACATTGATCACCTCTAGCCAATCATCATCACTAAACTCATGAGCTGGTGAGCGTTTAATAGTGCCTGCGTTGTTCACTAAAATATCAATTTTTCCATATGCTTCGATTGTTGAGGCGATAGTCTGAGAGATTTCTTCGCCGTTAGATTGATCGCAGCCTAACGCTAGACATTGAATACCTTTTTCTTCTAATAATGCGATCGTTTTTGCTAGGTTTTCTGCTTTAGATCCCACGGCAACCACTGTTGCGCCGGCTTGTCCCAAGGCAATTGCCATAGCTTGCCCTAAGCCACGGCTAGCACCAGTGACGACCGCTACCTTATTCTCTAAACCAAATTGTTGTTGTAAATATGTGTTCATTATTATTTTCCTAATTTAGCTAATTAAATTAAACCTAAAAGACGCGGCAAGAATTCACTGATTGCAGGAAAAACAGTAACCAGTACCAAAGCTGTAACCATTGCTGCGTAGAGCGGTAAAATAGGCTTCACAATCTCGCTAATTGCAACCTTACCGATACTGCAGCCGACAAACAGCACACTTCCAACTGGCGGAGTGCATAGCCCAATCGATAAATTCAAAATCATCATAATGCCAAAGTGCAATGGCGAAATGCCTAAACTCTCTGCAACAGGCAAAAATATAGGTGTAAAAATAAGTACCGCAGGGGTCATATCCATAAAAGTACCTATCACTAATAAGGTCAGATTAATAATAAGTAAGATGATTAATGGATTCTGTGACAAAGCTAATAAAGTCTCACTAATTGTTTGCGGAATTAATGCATACGACATAAGCCATGACATTGCAGATGATGCGCCAATTAACAACATCACAATAGCAGTTGTATTTACTGATTTAAGTAAAATAGGGTATAAGTCTTTTACTGTTAATTGACGATAAAACACCAATGACAGCGCTAACGAATACAATACCGCTATAGCCCCAGCCTCTGTAGGTGTAAAAAAGCCACCAATGATACCGCCAATAATCAACACGATTAAAAATAAACTTGGGACTGCACCAAATAATGAAGGCCAAAATGGTTCAATGCTCTGGGCAGACAATGCTTTAATGTTATTTCGTGCTACGTATATATAACAAGCAACTATAAGTAATAAAGTGACTAATAGACCAGGTAGATAACCTGCAATAAATAAGGCAGCAATAGACACGCCACCTGAAGCAAGCGAGTAAATAATTAGAATATTACTTGGTGGTATTAACATACCGGTTGTTGCAGCAGTGACAGTAACTGCGGCACTAAATGGCTTATCATACCCCTCCTTCTTCATAGCGGGGATCATAAAGCCACCAATTGCAGACGTAGCAGCCACTGCCGAACCAGATATAGATCCAAACAAGGCACAAGAAATTACATTCACAAAAGCAAGACCCCCAGGGAGACGACCTACTAATACTTTTGCGAATGCAATAAGCCTTGCTGCAATACCACCTTGACCCATTAAGTAACCTGATAGAATAAAATATGGAATGGCTAAGAGCGAAAAACTATCGATCCCAGCACTCAATCGCTGTGCAATAGTGGTTAATGCCGGAAGCGTATCAATTGTTGCAAGCATAGCTACTAACGTTGCAAAGATAATCGCCAGTGCAATTGGTAAATTAATAAACAGTAATAAACCAAACAAACCAAATAATATTGCTGCGGTCATTGGATACACTCCTGTGTTATAAATTGTTGTTCTGCATTAAAAAAGAAAAACACACTGTATAGAAGAAAAAGTAATCCACTCAGTGGTAGTACGATATACACCCATGCCATAGGGATATCTAATACTGGAGATTGTTGGCCAAGCAACCATGTTAAATACACCAAATTCAGGCCACCAATAATCAATACACTGATCGCAAATACAGCAACCAAAACACAGCATAATTTAAACACCCAACGCGCCTTCTGTTGCGATAGTTTTCTCACTAATAAGTCAAACCCTAAATGACTATGCTCTCGATACGCATAGGCTCCACCTAAAAGACTGACCCAAATTAATAAAAACCGTGCTACTTCCTCTGTAAATGAACTTGGTTGAGTCAAAATGAAACGTGTTAATACCTGCCAAGTAACATCTATCACTAAAAGTGTCATCATTAATGCCAATAAGATTCTTAATATGCCATCCGATTTACTGACAGCTTGTTCTAGTATGTTCATTAATGTTCCCCTAATGCTTTAATGCTATTAACCAGTGGCTCAAGTTTTGTTCCTTGTAGTTTCTGATAAATAGGCTCAACACTTTTCTGAAAACTCGTTTTATCTGCCACAATGACTTCAACACCGGCATCTTTTACTTTTTGTAATGAGTCTTTCGTTGCTTCTGCCCAAAGTATTCTTTGATACACAACCGCTTCTTGCATTGCTTGGGTTAGCCATGACTGCTGTTGCTGTGTAAGGCTATTCCATTTATGCGTTCCAATGACAATCACATCAGGAATAGCGGTATGCTCATCAAGCAAATAATATTTACTTACCTCATAATGCTTAGAAAAATAAAAACTAGGTGGGTTATTCTCTGCTCCTTCTACAATGCCTTGCTGCAATGCGGTATAAAGCTCCCCCCAACTCACAGGTGTTGCCGATGCGCCCATCGTATTAACCATATCAACGGCAGATTGACTATTCATAACTCGGATCTTTAATCCAGTTAGCTGTTCAGGATTTTCAACTTTTCGTTTCGTGGTATAAAAGCTACGGCTACCAGCATCAAAGTAACCTAACCCTTTAACTCGATATGGTGTACCAGCATCTAGCAGTTGCTGGCCAATCTCACTATTGAGGGTTTGCCAAAAATGAGCATGATTATTAAATAAATAAGGTAAGCTAAATACCTTCATTTGGGGCACAAACGCTTCGAGTGAACTTGCTGATACCTTTGTCATCCCTAAACTACCAATTTGTAGCAGTTCAAGAACTTCACGCTCCGATCCTAACTGGGCTGAAGGATAAATAATCAGCTCCATAGAGCCACCTGATACCTGCTGTAATACCTCATTCATATAAATTAATGATTTATGGACAGGGTGCTGAGTATCTAAACCATGCGAGAAGCGAATCGCAACATGCTCGTTTTGTTTATCTGAGCATGCTGATAAAACCATAATTAAAAGAGCAACTACGATACTGCGAATGAAGACTGAATAATTACTCATGATGCATCCTCTAACAGCGCAATGGCTCTATTGATAATTGCCCCTTTATGCATAATCACAGTACCAGCACATGACTGCGCGTCACGGATACATTTCTCAAGTGATTTACCTTTTACTTTTGCGGCCAAGTAAGCTCCGTTAAATGAATCCCCTGCTGCAGTCGTATCTACTGGCGCCAATACTTTAGTTAAAGCATAAAAGTGTTGTTTTTGATCTTTGAATACATGACAGCCATGGTGGCCATTCTTAATGATGATTTCATTTACACCAACATCGCTATAACGGGCTATACAACGCTCTATGCTATGCTGACCGTATAGCGCTATTTCATCGTCAAAGCTGATTAAAGCGATATCAGTTAAAGCGATCATTTTTGCAAATACGGATTGAGCATGACTTGCATTTAACCATCCTTGTTGACGATAGTTATTGTCGAATGCTACCAAACCACCCGCTTTACGATAATCAGTTAAAAAGCGAAACAAAGCAGCTAAGTCATCCTCTGCGTACAATGATAAAGAAATACCACTTAGGAAAATAAGATCGTAGTTTTTAAGAGTGCTAAACACTTCTGGGTAGTCAGAAAATAACGTTCTGGCAGCCGAATTTTGTCGCCAATAATTAAAAAAGCGTTCACCTTTATCATCGTTATTAATGATATAGAGGCCTGGTTGTTTATTATTGTTAAACTTCACCTCATCAGTGCCAACACCCTCATCTTGCCACTGAGTTATCATCTGTTGACTATATAAGTCTGTACCAAGCACCGTAAAATAATCTGCATGCCCGCCACAACGGGTTAAGTAAACGGCCGTATTAAGAGTGTCGCCACCAAACCCCATAGTATATTGGTTGTCTGAGTGTTTACTCAGTTCAATCATACATTCGCCTATTACTGCTACTTTTACCACACTACCTTCCTTACGCTTTTACAAAGCACTTGCAATATTGGTCATGCCACCTTACTATCTTTCCATACTAACAAGTAAAACATTTGTAAAGCAACTATAAATTAAATGCATTTTAAAAATTTGTTATCCCTAATCTGGATAACCTTTGGTAGAATGGAAATGCAATACATGCTCATTAATAGAGTTCTGACGTAACTAACGTACAGAGTAAGGGAAACTATGGAATTACAAGCAATAAAAACAGATCGACTTTATGTTAAAGTGGCAGCCCAGCTTTCAAAACTTGTAAGTGATGGTGTGATTTTGCCCGGTGATCGCTTACCTTCTGAAAGAGAACTCGCTGAAAAATTAAATGTAAGTCGTCCAACTATACGTGAAGCAATGATTGCCCTTGAGCTCTCGGGTATTGTGGAAATTAGAACTGGTTCTGGAATTTACGTTAATGAGAAGAAACCTTTTATTGCCACTGAAGATAAAGGTATTGGCCCATTTGATATCTTACAGATCCGCGGCATTATAGAATCACAAGCCTGTGCGCTTGCTGTTGAGCATATAACTGACGAGCAAATTAAGCAGTTAAAAGACACAATTTTAGAAATGGAAGAAGAAGAGAAGCGTCCAGATAGTTCTGAGAAAGCTGACTGGAAATTTCATAGTATTATTGCCGAAGCGACACAAAACAGTGCTATCACCTCTGTGGTTAATTGGTTGTGGGAGCTAAGAGGTAAATCAGATTTAAGCGCAGCCTTCGCTCAAAGACTTCGTGCTGAAGGTGTCCATCCATCAATTCAAGATCACAAAGACATTGTCGACGCTCTCGAAAAACGTAATGCAAAAAAGGCAGAGCAAGCGATGAAAAAGCATTTAGAAAATGCAACAGAAGCTGCTGCTACTTATTTTGATAACGATCCTTTTAGCAAAATTAAACTTTAAGAGTAAGACAAAGCAACGGGATTTCTATTAAAACACTAACATATTTTAACTTTATAGTGTCGCTTATTTAAGCCCTAGCTTAATTAAAAAAAGAGGTAACTTAGTTACCTCTTTTGCCTCACACTCACCAGCATTTAGCGCTTCAGAAAGGCACTTAACGCTTGTGTCACACCTACTTGATGTATCTCTTTTAAATGTGTTGCAATTGCAGTTAAAAAATCACTATCAGCTAATTGTTGAGTAGTGCATATTCCAGATTCACGTAAGATACTCTCAACTTGCTTTAACTCATTATTACAATGTCGCACAGCTAAATTATTGAGTGCGTCACCTAGCGGGTCTGTAATGCTAAAAGCACTCCCGGCACTGTCCGTCCCTTCTAAAAACCTGCACCATGCTGCCAAAACAAAAGTAATGTATTCGGATATTGCACCACTTTTTCTGATAATTTCGCATGGTTTTACGAGCCGTTGTGCTAGTTTTTGCGAACCATCACAAGCAACTTGAGAAGTTTTGTACGGCACTCGCTCATTAGCGAAACGAGCTAAAATAGTGTCGGCATAGGCGGATAGATCAATACCAGGAACATCATCGAGTGTTGATACCAATTGAGCTTGTAATGCTTTTACAAACAATAAACAATCTTCATCGGCCACGGCTTGATGAATATATTCATAGCCTTTTAAGAAACCAATGTAAGCTAACGTTGAGTGTATTCCATTTAATAACCGCAGCTTCATATGCTCATAAGCGTGCACATCGGCAACAAATAACGCCCCAACCTTATCCCAAGCAGGCTTGTCATTTGCAAAGTTATCTTCTATTACCCACTGCTTAAAAGGTTCTGTTACCACAGTGCTCTTGTCTACTACACCCAGTATTTGACTTACAGAATCAATATCTTTTTCTGTTGTTGCAGGAACAATACGATCAACCATAGAATTACAAAAGCTGACATTTTTCGTGATCCATGCAGCCACATCTGGCGCAACATGCTGCGCAAATTGCTGTATAACACGTTCAGTCACTTGGCCATTTGCAGATAAATTGTCGCAACTAATGATTGTTAATTTTTCATTAGTACGCATACGCAGCTTACAGGCAGCAACTATAAAACCCGGCAGTGATTTTGGCGTGCTGAGATCTGCAATATCATGAACAATAACAGGATTAGTAAAATCTAAGTTTTTCCCGCTTTTGTCACGACAATAGCCTTTCTCAGTTACTGTCAACGTAACTACTTTAGTTTTGGAATTGGCAATTTCATCAATGACTCGTTGCGGCTCTTCAGGCGCAACGAGGACCTGATCAATTGCACCAACTATACGAAATTTATCTTCTTGCGCACCACGCTCTACAACCGTGTACAAATTATCTTGTGGTGCCATACTATCGCGAATAGCTGGCGAGCGTAGGCTCACCGCAGTAATCTTCCAATGCGGGTCCAATGCTAATAAATCATCTGTGAACACCGCTTGGTGAGCACGATGAAATGCGCCAATACCGATATGGACAATACCGACTTCTGCTGTTTGGTATGCATAAGCAGGTTTTTTCACTGCCTCACTCAATGTATCAAGTGTTTGCTTTGATAATAAATTAGTCATTATAAATCATAGGCCTGTTTAACAAGAGTGTAAGTTAGGTCGTAAGCTATTTGACTGGCTTGCGACTCTGTTAAACGATGTTCTGCAACAAGCTGTGCTAAAAACGCACAATCCATACGACGTGCTACATCGTGACGTGCAGGGATTGATAAAAAAGCACGCGTATCATCATTAAAGCCGACAGTGTTATAAAAGCCTGCGGTTTCTGTTGTTTGCTCTCGGAAACGACGCATTCCTTCTGGACTATCATTAAACCACCAAGCAGGGCCTAATTTTAATGAAGGATAATGGCCAGCTAAAGGCGCTAACTCGCGCGCATATGTTGTCTCATCTAAAGTAAAGATGATGAGTCTAAACTTAGGATTATTACCTAGTTTATTTAATAGAGGTTTAAGGTTTGCAACATATTCAGTGGCAATAGGAATGTCAGCTCCTTTATCGCGACCAAACTGGTTAAATAACTGTTGGTTATGATTACGATGCACACCAGGGTGAATTTGCATGACCAAGCCATCGTCTAAACTCATGACGGCCATTTCTGTAAGCATCTGCGCGCGAAACTTATCTGCATCATCAGCACTAAAGTTACCAGAGCGAATCGTTAGATAAAGCTGTTCTTTTTCATCCGCACTCAAATCTAACGTCCGTGCGCTAAGATGACCATGATCTGAAGATGTGGCTCCCATTTCTTTGAAAAATGCACGACGCTTAAATAAGCTGCTTAAATAACTAGAAAATGTATCAAGAGGCTCATCCGTGAGTTCGCTTAAACGTTTTAGGTTAGCTTCAAAACCTTCAAATTCAGGGTCAATCACATTGTCAGGTCTAAAAGCGGTGATCACTTTACCCTGCCAACCGCTATCTTTAATTTTTTTGTGATGTTTTAAGTCATCAAGAGGGGATTCCGTAGTTGCGATAACTTCAATATTAAAACGTTCAAATAATGCCCGAGGCTTAAACTCATCTTGCTGTAATGCATCAGTTATGTGCTCATAAAACAGGTCTGCATTATCTATAGTTAAGCATTCATTTAATGAAAACACTTCAGCAAAAACATAATCCATCCACATGCGTGTTGGAGTGCCTAAAAACAAATAATAGTGTGCAGCAAATATACGCCACACTGATTTCGGATCTACTGCACTTTGTCTACCGTCAGTACTAAAGCCTAACTGCTCCATAGTAATACCTTGACTATAAAGCATACGAAGCAAGTAATGGTCTGGTTGAATTAATAATTCTGTCGCATTTGAAAAACACTGATCATCTGCAAACCAACGCGGATCTGTGTGGCCATGCGGGCTAACTATTGGTAAATCTTTTACACCATTATAAAGGCGCTTAGCTATTTCACGCTGAGTCACATCAGCGCTAAATAATCTATCGGGATGTAATAATTGTTGGGCCACACGCCCTCCTTTTTATTATTGTTTAATGTGTGAAATAGCGTGGATAACACCACGTAATTCTGCCAAGCCTTTTAAGCGTCCAAGGTATGAGTAACCTGGTTTTACATTAGGTTGTCCTGCTTCATCGTCAAGTAAGTGGCCATGATCTGGACGCATTGGAATTGGCATATCTTGGCCAGCCAATTTTCGGCGCTTTTCTTCAGTTAAGAGTGCATCGATTAAACCAACCATATCATTATCACCATCAAGGTGCTCCGCTTCATAAAATGAACCATTTTCTTCACGAACCACATTGCGTAAATGTACAAAGTGAATTTTTGGTCCAAACTCATTTGCCATATCAACCAAGTTATTATCAGCTCGTGCACCAAATGAACCTGCACATAAAGTTAGGCCATTAGCAGGGCTATCTACAGCGGAAAGTATTTTGCGAACATCTTCTGCAGTTGAGACAACACGTGGTAATCCAAATAATGAAAACGGAGGATCATCTGGGTGAACACATAAATTCACGCCACTTTGCTCTGCGACTGGTACAATTTCAGCTAAAAACGCAATTAAGTTTTGTCTTAGCCCTTCTTCACCAAGTTCTATAAACTCTGCAATTGCTGCTCTTATTGATTCTCGGGTATAAGAACCTTCACCACCAGGTAAGCCTGCGATTATATTACGCTCAAGCAGTGCTACTTGCTCTGGTGACATTTTTTCAAAATATGCTTTAGCTTCACTTATTAAATCGTCATTATAACTAGCTTTTGCATTAGGGCGTTCAAGAACAAAAATGTCATAAGCCACAAAATCAACCATATCAAAGCGCAGTGCAGAACCCGTATTCTCAAGTAAATAATCTAAGTTGGTTCTGGTCCAATCAACAACAGGCATAAAGTTATAACACACCGCACCAATGCCCGCTTTACCAACATTTTTAATAGATTCTTTATAATTTTCAATAAGCTGCTGGTAATTCCCTTTGCGGGTTTTAATATCATTATGAACAGGGATGCTTTCAACCACAGTCCATTTCAACCCTGCATTTTCAATCGCTTCTTTTCGCGATAACAAATTTTCCAATGGCCAAGGCTCGCCAGTCGGGACCTCATTCAAGGAACTGACTATTCCTTGTGCACCAGTCTGGGCAACTTTTTTAAGGGAAATAGGATCATTCAGATCAAACCACCGCCATGTTTCTATCATTGAAAGTCTCGCTTTAATTTAAATAATATTGGTAAGGCCACCTACCTATTTAACCAAAGCAATGAGTTAACATCAAGAAGTTTGTTCATTTATTAGTTAATCTTTTAAGTTCAATAACGATTATTATGTACAATAAAATCATAAACAATTGAATATAAATGTGTTTCACATAAAATCAGAACTACAGAGGCTATAAATATTATGCAGAAAGAAGAATCACACTGTTTCAAGTTGGGATAAGAAAAAATAATTAAACTAAAAAGAAAAGCCTCATAATGAAGTGACCCCCAATAGTTGGACATTCCAATTACTGGGGGTCTTTTTATGTCCAAACATCACCGAGCTTTCAAGCTCAAAATAGCTGAACTCGCTTTGTCTGAAAGCTCTTCGGCGGTAAGTAACAAATTTAATGTTACAGATAGGCAGGTCCGATATTGGACCGCTATTTATCGAATTCATGGCGCTGAAAGCTTTAGGTCTGTTCACAAACCTTATTCTCAAGCATTTAAGGCTGAAGTGTTAAAAACGATGACAACAAACAGTTGGTCACTCGGTTATACCAGTGCTTTCTTCGATTTATCGTCCCCAGGCATTCTTTTTCAATGGCAAAAGCTTTATGCTCGTGATGGTATATCCCGTCTTAAACCACAGAAAAAAGGTAGGCCAGTCATGACAAATAATTCTTCTTCATCAAAACCTGTAGAGCAAATGACTGAGGAGGAATTACGAGAAGAGTTAGCCTACTTACGAGCAGAGAATGATGTACTAAAAAAGTTAGAAGCCTTGGCTCAAGCCAGAAAGAAAAAAGCAAAGACAAGACGATAGTCGTCGAAGAGCTCAAGGCAAAGCATAGCTTACGACACCTTTTAAAGGCTACAGGGCTGCCAAAGAGTGTTTACTATTATCATCGCACTACTTGTAAGCAACCCTGTGCAAGCAATGATTTACTGGTAAAAATACGTGATATTTATCACGCGCATAAAAGGCGATATGGCTATCGCAGAATTACGAGTGCGCTGAGAACAATGGGGGTACTTGTTAATCATAAGCGCGTTCAACGGTTGATGAATGAGTTAGGCCTCAAGTCAAAAGTAAGGCCTAAGCGCTATAAATCCTATAAAGGTGAAGTGGGTAAAATCGCAGAAAACACGCTTAACCGCGAGTTTACTGCGCAGAAGCCAAATCAAAAATGGGTGACGGATGTGACGGAGTTTAAAGTGGATAATGAGAAGATATATCTATCGCCTATGATTGACCTGTTCAACCAAGAGGTAATCAGTTACGAAGTCAGAAAATCCGTTGCACTCCCTTTGGTAACTGACATGCTTAAAACAGCAACTGCTTCATAATGAGGCTTTTTTAAAGACAAAATGTCTTGTATTCCGACGTTATTGGCAAGTAAAACTGCCTTTGCCACTACAATTTTTGTGAATAAATCTACTGTATTATTTTACGTGTTTTCAATGGATACCATTGTTCTATTTTTTTTGCTAGTCTCTGAGCCACATCAGGATATTGGTCAATTAAATTATTTTGTTCATGCTCATCTGTAGCAAGATGAAACAGCTGTGGACTAGTTAGTGTAGTATGACGCTTACGATAGTTATCGGTTTTCCCATCGTAGCTTAATATTAATTTCCAATCACCTTCTATAATCCAGCGGTAAAGCAATGAACCTTCAGGGTCATCTAAATCCGCAATATCATGTGCAAAACCTTCACCAAAAATCTCCTTTCTATTGATTGGAGTTTCTGACAGCATGTTATCCATCAGATTCAATCCAGGCATATCTTTTGGTATAGGTAACCCAACCGCTCCAAGCAATGTCGGTACTATATCTATACTGCTGATCAAATCATGTCTTGACTGCGGCTTCAGTTTCTTTGGCCATGAAAAAATAATCGGTGTTCGAACCCCAGCCTCGCTTGGGCTTTGTTTAGAGCGAGGTAAAAAACTATTCAATCGATCAGGATTAGATATCCACCCATTGTCAGATACATAAACAATAATCGTATTATCTTTTACTCCTTTGTCTTCTAGGTGCTTAAGAAGTATTCCATTTGTCTCATCAAACCACTCTATCATTGCATAGTATTTTTTTACTGATTCAGGCAAATCTAAGTCTTTATATTTTTTGTAAATTCTTTCAATCGGATTATGGGGTGAATGGGGCATGTAAGGAGCATACCAAACTAAAAAAGGCTTTTTATCATTAAGGGCTCGATCAATGAATGAAGTCACCGGTTCCATACCCTCACGGCCAATCTTAAGGCCATCATCACCATGACGCCCTCCAGCTTCTGGAAAACCACGTGTCATTCCCTCGTCAAAACCACCACGTTTGTAGCTACCTTCCCACCATTTCCCAGATTGAAAAGAAACATAACCTTTTGACTTTAATAGTTGTGGTAATGTATCTATATTGTCAATCTTAGAAATCAACTTCTCACGCTGTAGATTATGTTCTGCAGATCCCTTTTTCCCATAGACATCAAACGCAGGAGTATTACCTGTGATACCAATTGTTGATGCATAATAGCCTGTTGCGATCGTTGCTAACGAAGGTCGACATAGAGCTGTAGGTACATAGCTTCCTTTAAAAGTAAGGCCATCCCTTGCAAGTTTATCAAGTGAAGGAGTTTTAACAATTGGATGTCCCATAAATCCATAATCATACCAAGCGTGATCATCTGACAGGATCAAAACTATATTAGGTGGCGTATCTTCAGCGTATACAGGGCTAATTAAAACCGATAAGAAAACCCAATAGAACAAGGTTTTTATGCGGCTTATAATATTTTTATTATCCATAATTAATCTCTTTATATTGTGTGTAAAATCATTTTTTACTTGAGGTTATGTGTAACTGAGTATTGCTGAAAATACTCAGCTATTTTACTACTTAATATCAGTATCTATTGAGACAATTGAGTTCTTTAAAAGCAAGACAAAGCCGTGCTGCCATTGATAATTCAATCTGACGTAGCCAAACACGTGGGTCATAATATTTCTTATTCGGCGAGTCTGGGTTTGAAGGTGAGCCTATTTGTGTCTGTAAGAAGTCACTGTTTTCTAGATAATACTTATGAACTCCTTGCCAACAAGCCCACTGCGTATCAGTATCAATGTTCATCTTAATCACACCATAACCAATAGCTTCTGTGATTTCTGCTGGCGTAGATCCTGAGCCACCATGAAAAACAAAGTTTAAACTATTATGGTCAAGGCCATACTTCTCTTGCACAAATGCTTGTGAGTTTTTAAGAATAATAGGTGTTAATTTCACATTGCCTGGTTTATATACACCGTGAACATTGCCAAATGACGCTGCAATTGTAAATGCATCACTTACTTCGATCAGGCTTTCATAGGCATAAGCCACATCTTCTGGTTGTGTATAGAGCAATGAACTATCAATACCAGAGTTATCTACTCCGTCTTCTTCGCCACCCGTACAACCAAGTTCAATCTCAATTCCCATATCAAGCTTTGCCATTTTTGCTAGGTAAGCTTTACATATAGTAATATTTTCTTCTAAACTTTCTTCAGACAAATCAAGCATGTGTGAACTAAATAGAGGCTTGCCAGTTAATTTATAAAAATTTTCGCCCTCTTCTAATAGCCCATCAATCCAAGGTAATAATTTTTTAGCTGCATGGTCGGTATGTAGAATAACCGGTATGCCATAGTGTTTTGCAACAGCATGAACATAATGGGCTGCTGCAATAGCGCCAGCAATAGAAGGTTGATGTCCAGTTAGTGACACGCCTTTACCAATAAAGAATGCTGAACCACTATAAGAGAGTTGGATTATAATGGGTGATTTACATTCTTTAGCCGATTCAAGCGCTGCATTAATAGAGTTTGTACTTACAACATTTACCGCAGGGTAAGCAAAGTTATTCTCTCGTGCATATTCAAATAAAACCTTCATCTGGCACTCGTTCACCACGCCTGATGGTACTAGGTCACGTAAATCAGTCATTAAAACTCCAATTAATTAACTATCAAAAATTAGCTTTTTTAAGCATAAAAAAAGCTACACAGAATTTAACAATTTTAAGCCTGCGTAGCTTTATTACTTCTATAAACGAACTCGGTTATTTTATTTAGTTATGACCAGCCCTTGTTCAATCGTATTGGACGATTGATCTTCTTGGCTGATTTTACTTTTTTGTAAATACGCATATGTAGCACTTATAAAATAAACAAGTGTTGGAACGATAAGCCACGCTCTAATCGTTTCTATATCCTGATTTATATAAGCTGATACCCCAAGGAAGACACATGCTAACAGCGATAAATACGATGTAACTAAAGCGAAACGCGTTAATATTGGTAACGTCACTTTGTCATTCTGGCCATGATTGCTCTCTAAATTCTTTATATACGCTTTTTCAATTGCTTTTCGCTCTGTTTCTGCATTTTCTTCAGATTGTTGCTGCGGGTAAGATTTTTTTGCCCCCATTGCATAGGCTAATAAGCAATATAAAGCAGTCGCGAAAATCCAAATTGGAATTAATATAAAGAATAAATGTAACGTGCCGGATGCTTCTAAATAATAACTCACAGCAAGTGAACTAAGCCATGTAATGATTGCAGCGTAATTAGTTGTATTGCCCTTATATTTAGACCAATAACGTGTGAAGCCTATACGAGGGAATAACCAATGTTCCGCAACAATAACAGCACCAACTGGCGCCATCATAAGCCCCATAATTCCTACAAATCCTAGTAATTGCGAAAATACAAAAGGGAAACAAGCAATAATTGTTGTAACAATACCAACCACTACTGTTACTTTTGTACGGCCCCATTTATGGTTTAATGAACTAAACGCAAGGCCTGCTCTATAAATTGTTGGGTTTGACGTTGTCCAACCTGCGATGATTACAGCTATGATCCCACACGTACCTAACGCCTGATATGCAACAGCCCCTGGATCAAGCGCAACAATTGTCGTGCTGAGTAATATAGCTGCTCCCGCGCCCATAACACCGGCGCAGATCCAAGCTAAATAATGGCCAATGAACATACCTAGGGCTGAAAAGTAACCATAACGAGAATGACGTGCAAAACGTAATAAGGTCATATCTCCCATACCACCATGCATCGCTAAATTAGCAACCCATGCGAAAGCTGCAACATGCCAAAAACCAATACCGCTGTCAGTTTGAACCCAGATAGACTCACTCGCAATATGCAAGAAATCATCAAAGCTACCGATTGAATCAACCCCGTTTGTAGCTGCTACTATTGTTGGTAATAAAACCAAAGCACCAACAAGGAACATTAAAATCATCCACGGCGCGCAAATTTCAGCAAACGCAGCAAGTTTCTCAAACCCTTTCACGGCCATAAAAACAACTACAGCCCCAACACCTAGTGCAACAAGTACAAACCTTAAATCTGTTGGATACCAGTCTACTTGTGGCGGAATATCAAAAAGTACGCGAACAGCGGATGCTGATACTGTGATCATTGCCCCTGCCAATACACAAAACAAAATACCGTTAATAACACTGTAAAGTTTGATTGTGCCTGGGCCTGCAATTTTTTCTAAATAAGCATAAAGTGTTAAACGTGTATCTGTAGCTATCGGAGCTGTAATTAAACCCCATGTTAGTACGGCGAGTAAGTTACCTAATAGTAACCCGAGTAAAATATCACTCGCCCCTACCCCCCATGAAACAAATAAAGCACCGATCACAAACTCAGTGCCTGCAACATGCTCACCGGCATAACTGCCTGCAAACGTATGAGCTGATTGTAATTTATTGGGAGAAACGGGTTGTGTTTCAAATTCTTCTGCTGTCGACATACTGCCTCCACTGCGCCAATTTTTTGTTCTTTTAATACAATTAAATCGACGATCTTTATTATTATGTGTGTGTTTCAAACTAAAAAACATGCAAAGGCGCTAAAATACCTCTGCATGTTTTTTCATGATTAAAGTTCGCTTTACACGATACCTGAACCATTACCGCCACTTGATGGACGTTTAGCTGCAACCGCAGAGCGATAACTTGCTTTACGGTAAGTAGCAATTGGATCAATAGCTCCACCTTTGCGTAGACGAGCCATTGCTAAGATTGGGCTAACATCAGTGTTAAATGCATTTTTAAGCGTGTTACTTGCCATTAACGCATCATTATTTTGCTGATATTCACTCAACTTCTCACGATCAACTAATAAAGCCGATACATAAGAACGCTGAACACTTGCTGCAGAGTTCATTAAACTTTCAATCGGGTCAGTCACGTTATGTGATTGATCTAACATGTAGTTAGGATTAAAGCCTTCTTGATTGCGGTACTGTGCATCAACCAACTCGTTAAAAATTAAGAACTGTTGATATGGGTGTAAGCTACCGCTATCTAGGTCATCATCACCATACTTACTATCGTTAAAGTGGAAACCACCTAACTTTTTAAATTGAATCAAACGAGAAACAATCATTTCAATGTTTACGTTTGGTGCATGGTGGCCTAAATCAACTAATGATTTAGCTTGTGGACCAAGCTCCATAGCTGCAAGAATATTACTACCCCAGTCTTGAATGATAGTTGAGTAAAATGCAGGCTCAAACATTTTGTGTTCAATATGTAGTTCCCAGTCACTTGGTAAGCCAGCATAAATCGTTTTCATACTTTCTAAGTAACGCTCAAAAGCACTTTGGAAATGTTGCTGACCTGGGTGGTTTGAACCGTCACCAACCCAAACAGTTAATGTTTTTGAACCAAGTGCTTTACCCCATTCAATACAATCAAGGTTGTGCGCAATAGCTAGCTCACGTGAAGCTGCACTAGTGTTACTTAAACTACCGTATTTAAAGCTATGTTCTTGACCTGGTTGATCTTGGAAAGTATTCGAGTTAATCGAATCCCAGCTTAAGTTCAGCTCATCAGAGAACTGCTTTAACTCAGTAAAATCATCTACTTTATCCCAAGGGAAGTGTGGCGATACACGCTCAGTACACTGAGATAAATCATTGATCACAGCACTATCTTCAAGCTTTTCAAAGATATTACGCGGCTCACCTTCACCAGGGAAACGAGCAAAACGTGTTCCGCCTGTACCAGTGCCCCAAGATGGCACAGCTATTTGAAAAGCTTCTGCTTTAGCTGTGACTTCTTCGATATTAATATCATTGCGAGCAAGTTTGTTGCCTAATGCTTGATAGTCTTCATTTAAGTCGCTCAATAATTTTGCGTTTTCATCTGCAATTAGAGCTTTATCAATACGTTGTGTCATATTCATTAATCCTGTTTATTATTATCTTAGCGTAAGAAGGCTTCGTGAAGACCACCATCAACACTAATAATCTGACCAGTGGTTTTGCTTAACTGACCTGATACTAAAAGATAAGCTGCCTCAGCTTGATCTTCTGGTGTAATAGGTTGTTTAGTCAGTGTTCTTTGAGCATAGAAATTAGCTAGTTTATCGCGAAGTTCATCATCTGAATCTTGCTCAGTAAATTCAACATTATATTTTGTCAAAGAGGCTAAAACACGGTCACGTGGGAACATTGTGCTGCCTTTTACAACCGTTGCAGGCGCTAAACCATTCACATTAACAAGTGGTGATAGTTCAACTGCTAACTCACGAACTAGGTGATTAGCTGCTGCTTTTGATGTGTCATAGGCAAGCGAACCTTTTTTAGACACTGCGGCATTAACACTGGTAGTTAGAACAAGCGCACCTTTAAGACCTTGTGCTTTCCAAATTTCGTTAGCTTCTGTGCCAACGATATACCCACCTTTAACATTTACAGCAAAACTTACATCAAATTGTTGGTCATTTGTCATGCCAGCTTGGCCTGGTGCTAAGAATACACCCGCGGTCACGATTACTTTATCGATACCGCCATAAGCTAAGGTAACTGCTTCAAACATTTTCTTAACGCTTTCACGGTCAGTAATATCAACACCTTGCGCAATAGCCGGGCCACAACTTGAAATTCCTGTGCCCGCAACACCAATGCCTTGGCCGTAGATAGCAGTTAATTCTTCAGCGGTTTGCTGTGCAGCTTCAACACGCAAATCTGCACAAACAACATGAGCTCCCTCTTTAGCAACGCGGAATGCAGTTTCTTTGCCGATACCATCACCCGCGCCAATTACAACCACTACATCACGTGCTAGCGGCGCTTCTTTTGGCATACGTTGTAACTTAGCTTCTTCAAGCGCCCAATATTCTATATCAAACGCCTCTTGTTGAGGTAATGCGGTATATTCACTGATCGCTTCAGCACCGCGCATAACTTCAATAGCGCAATTATAAAATTCAGTAGTAACACGTGATTCGCTTTTGTTTTTACCCCAGCCGATAATACCGACACCAGGAATTAGAATAACGGTAGGACTTGGATCTCGCATTGCAGGAGAGTCATCACGTTTACAATTATTATAATACTCAATGTAATCAACACGATATTGTTCAATACCTGCATTTAACTTTTCAACTAAGGTATCAAAATCATCTTCTTGTGGATTGAAGTCAACATAAAGAGGTTGAATCTTTGTACGTAAGAAATGGTCTGGGCATGAAGTACCTAGTTTAGCTAAACGAGGAGCATCAACACTGTTAACAAATCGAAGCGCAGTTTCATCTGTTTGTACCGTTGATATAAACTTCACTTTATTAGATAAAAGACCACGTGCAACAGGTAAAAACTTCGTTAATAGCTGATTTCTTTCATCTTCTGATAAGCTGTTATATTTAGCCCCACCAAAAGTTTGCTCGCCTTTATCATGCTCTTCAATATAACGAGCAGCAGTTTCAATTACCCATAAAGATGTTTCGTAACAGCTCTTACTTTCACTATCCCAGTTAGTATGGCCATGTTGACCTAATAAAATACCAACACTATCAGGTTTCTCAGCATAAGCTTCTTCACATACCTTAGCCGCTTCCCAACCTGGACGCATCCAAGGCACGTAAGCCATCTTTCCGCCCCAAATAACTTCGGTTAACTCTTTTTGATCTTTACAAGAAGCGACAGCGATGACTGCATTTGGATGTAAATGGTCGACATGCTTTTCATCAATCATTGAGTGTAATGGGGTATCAATTGAAGAAGCACGAGGGTTCAGACAAAAGTTACAATGTTTATACATACCAATCATTGCATCTTCGCCAGCAGACTTATAACCCTTATCTGGAAATGCTTGGTACGTTTCGTCTAGTGCTTGTAGCTTACCTTGGTATAAAGATGAAAAGTTTTCTTTCTTGGCTGTTCTTAAATCACCGCCTGAGCCTTTAACCCAGAGTACTTCAACTTGTTCACCTGTTAATGGATCTGTTTCCATTAATTTTGCAGAAGTGTTACCACCACCCGTATTAGTAATGCGTTGGTCAGCCCCTAAAATATTTGAGCGATAAACCAAACTTTCAATTGGGGTTAACTCATCTGCAACAGAGTCATCCCAGCTATAATTTACATGTTTATATTCATTTAGTTTGCTTGGCATCTTCTGTTCAACTCCAGCTGTTAATTATTTTTTAAACGTTTTTCAACACTATTTTTCCAATATTACAGCGATAGCAAACACAGTCAAGCATTTTAAATCATTTTCAATCATCAAAATTTCACTTAATGTCACTAAAGTCTGATATATCACTAATAAATAAAGACTAACTTAATAAAAACATATGAATTAATCATCAATCACACTGTGTCTGAGCGAATTTGACTTTAATGACCTCGAACCTAAAACAGCGACAAACACAATTCGCTCCCCTGCCCTGCCATATATTTTTGCACAAGCTCAAAGGCATCGGGACGTAAAAGGTAGGATTTAAATCAGTACAGAAGCTTATAGAGTTTTATAAAAAATATTAATAACTGACAAAGTAATTATCTGCTTTCCACAATGTGGAAAACAGGCTTTATTTTTACAGAGTTAAATATGAGAATGTGTTTATTCCACAATGTGGAATTTGTCTTACCTTGTTCCATACAATTTTTAAGTGACGTTTCAGTGAAGTTAAATCGAAGCGTTGAAATATAATATTACGTATCTCAGGTGAGCTCTTAGTAATGCATGGGTGATAATAAAGGTATCTAAAAAAATTAAAAGTTGCAGACAAATGTCTGCACGCCCTAATGACTAAACTTTATACTATAAAAAATATAATAATTAGGCTTAGCTTCATTCTTGAAGCCATTTGTATGCTTTTTCTATGTCTAAAAAAATTCCAGAGTTTTTATCTGCATATTTTTCTAGTACTTGAACCTGAATATTATTAGAAACAACAAAAGCAGTTTTTGTACATCCTTTAATAGTGAACCAATTCCAAATTGACTGACACTTTTTAATCGTCTCAGGTGAACCTAGGACCTTTTGATCCCACATTTCTATACGCTTCCAATTTTTCGGAGCCTTATTCAAAACGGACTGCTTTAATAATGGTACATTTACATCTATACCTTCTTCGTTGAATTCATCCTCTACGATTAATTCAAAAACGTCTTTTTTCCAAGTGAAAGAAATTTTTCCATGACTGTCCATAGTATCCTTAATACTGTTTTAAATTTCACAACTCACAACATAACTATAGAGCTACACTCCTAGTTATTATTTATTTTAAACTGGGCTTCACTTTCATAATTTCATTATAGAACATGATAAAAAGTTAGCTTAATCTCCCCTACTCTAAAACTAAATAACTTTTTGCTGTGTAAGGCCGTGAGCAACACGTGAAATCTGCAAAGCTGATGAAATATTTGAGGGTATCTGCTGAAAGATTTTTTATAACTAGCAGGATTCCACATTGTGGAAAGACGGAGTGCTTACTTTTCTTTAGAATTTAAGCAAATATAACTTTTCCACAATGTGGAATTTAAAATCAAGAATGCTTAAACACACAACGCCCAACACCTTTGTGGCATAAACATTCAAGCGTAACTTGTTTCTGCCCCAAAGCGTGCCAGAGAAACTTTTGCCGTCCTTACAGAATTTCTGTCAGTTGACCAAATCTTTGTAATGTTACAACGCTTAGATTAGTTCGCAGCATAAGCGTAGTGTTTTTTGCACTTAATTCTTCTTGGAAACTCACGCTCTTCATACAGAAAATCTATCTCTAACGCTGACTACAAACTCACCAGTTCTCGCGACGCATACACGATCTTTAATGACGAATCCTTCAACCCAATGATCACCGGTGTAGGAAGTAGATTCTGTTCTATAAATTTCGCCTGAGGCCGTATTCGATTGAGGAGATATTTCGCCTCTAAGCTGCCCTACATTCGCCGCCTCTTGCCCTGTATTTACTACCTGCCAATAAACGTCGAATGGTGCAGGAACATCAGTCTTTAATTTGAACTTTAGTTCCTTTCCTTTGAGTAAATGCTGTCCAGATTTAAACTCTTTCCAATATATGTTGGATTTATAACTTGCTTTAATATCCGCTGAATATATGTTTGGAACGATAGGGTATCTCAGTTGTTCCTTATGTGGCACATTAAAGCTTAGTGCAGGTAAATTTGTTGGTTTGTATACATCAACAAGTGACTTAATAAACTTATCTTCTTCGATAAAGTTTTCAATATTGATGAAGTCGTCTCTAAGCCAACCCACCCATTGGAAAAAAGCCTTTGCTCTTGCGTTATTATCCTCATGCCATCGGTCAGCGAAGTTTTCATCTGGATTAGCTGGGTTGGGGATAAGCCACTTTCCATCAGGCGTGCGAGTTATCAATATATAGGTATTTCTTGCGTAGTAATCATTAAAAACAAAGCTATTGTTTAATTGATGAGAATGCTGATTTAAAGATGATATTAAATTTCTCAACGTGTCATAGATAGTTGCTTCATTGTTATAACAATTGGCAGCTAATACAGTAATGATCATTGAGATTGGCTTAAAGTTTTCTATATCTGATTGCGAGAATCTTACGTCACGATGTCTTTTTAATAATTGAACTGCCCTTTGTAACGGCGTTTTAACGTGAATATTGGGAACATCGTTAATTGAATTGTACAATTGTCTTTGATTGTTGAAGATACGTTGCTTCTGACTATATTTTTCTAGTTCAAATGCAGCGCCATTTCTTTCGTAAAACCATTCAGCAAATCCTTTCGGGTTGCTCGTTGTCCAAGAGTAGCGGTTTTCTTGATCTTTATTTGTAGCTGCAATTGATTGGGGTCGCGCCAATAAACTGTTTTCTGCTACTGAAGGGAGAATATCCATATGGAATCCAACACCATCATCTTCAGCATAATTGAGAGTCCAGCAGCGCTTTCCTTCATCATCTAATAATCGGGCATAAGTGCCATTCTCTCTAATACGTTGCCCAACCTGATTTTTCACAGTGGAGGCTAGTACTGCTTGTTTTAAATGCCCCAAGTTGCAGACCAAATCAATGTCATAATCTGCATCTTTACTATTTTTGAATGGGCGAATTTCTGTTCCAAGCTTAAAAGAGCCTTGAAGGTATACCTCTGGGACACGAAATGTGCCGGGATAGTTACCTTGCTCTAGATGTGTTCTCATTGAATTAAAGCGATCAATTGCTTGTTTGTATTTAGTTGGAGAGATGTCCAACTTTTTCGCCGCTGTTAACAGGGCCTCTTCCCTAGAAACTATTTGAGTCACGATACACTCCCTCCCAAGACAAAGTTACTAATCTCTTTACTTCCATATGTAAAATCCTTGTCGGCTAAACTAATCAAATTATCGATTTCAGAAACTTCATCAAGTGGGAGATCAGTATCTGACTCAAAATCAATTCTTAATATTTGCTCAGGCTTCAAATGAAGCTTTAGATAATTTAACGCGCTTTGGCTCTGAAGCGATAACATGAAATTTATGAATTTTTTATGCCGCCAGCCCGTTGCTAAACCCCAGCCTCCCTTATGCTTTAAACCATAGGCGACTTTGGAATGACCGGTGCCGATGGACACCACTTGTATATCATCATAGTTTATCCCTAGTCGTTGTTGGGCATCGATAACGGCCACTAATGCGGGGTTGTTTGCCCACAGGCCTCCATCTGATAACAAGTACTCATCAACTTTATGAGGATCAAAAAATGTTGGGGCTGAGCAAGATGCTTGAATAGCATCTTTTACTTTTACCGACTTATCACGAATAAAATCTGGGTGGTAAGGCGATTTAAATACATGGACTCCGCCGTTACCTACATCTGTTGCTGGCAGAATTAGTGGCTTGGCTACTTGCCCAAGCGTAATATCGTTAAAAACACCGTTAAGAACATTAGATAAACTGCCACTGTCATAAACACTTTCTAGCAACGGCTGCGCAACATTTTTTAGCTTCTTAAAGGGGATTCTCGACTTTTTCTTTTTGAAAATATCCACGCCATGTTCTTTGTACATGTTAACCATTTCGGCTGAGCGGATGTTACATGCAACACCAGCCGCTATTATGGAACCCGTACTAGTGCCGGCTATCATGTCGAATGACTCTAAGAGATTGATTCCAAGTTTTTCTTCAAAACATTTAAGTATGTGCGCAGGGTAAACACCACGTATTCCCCCGCCATCGATGCTCAATATCTTAAAAGTCATATGTATTCTTACTCCTCTATAAACCGCCAGTTGACCAATTTTTAGTAATGCTACAGAGTGGCTCTTCTAACGATGGCTACTCATTGAGGTATTGATAAATTAACTTTTCCTTTTACATGAGTTATCGACAGCTTAGATATCATTTCGTCTCCATCGAAGTCATATACGAGAAGCGCTGGCTGATAGAGATCGAAGGCTTGACCTACGAATACACAAGCAGCGTTAGATGCACAGATGAGCAAGTGAACACGCTCAACAGCAAATTGGTCATGAAGTTTTTGCAGTATTACATGAAGTTCACTTTTTAATTCTAACCCGTTTTCTGGATGCGGGATCGCAGCATTACCCATTTGCTTGGCTACGATTTCAATCTCAGGATAACCGAGCACTGTTGCAGTCTTTTTCATTGCTTCGGGATATTGGGTTAATGCTATAGTGATCGTGACTTCAGATGATTTTCCTATCTCGCTCTTCCAATTCACCTTGTAAGGTGTTTCTGATCGAGAATCCTGAGGCCAAACCCAGCAGTTTCCATCTCGGTATCTGAGCATTGGCGTGATTTCAGATTTATTTCCTAGGCATGCCCCTAATCCGACCAAAGCTGGCATTGGCCCAAATGCGAATAGCGCCGCTCGATATCCATAATTTTTTGTCTGATTGATTATGGCTTCTGCTTCTTCTGTGACAATTTCATCCATTTCTTTGGCAAACCGTTCAGGTTTGGCTCTGTATCGGCGTTCATTGTCACTAAGGTTATTCAATGCTCCTCTAATGCGAGTTCTTAACCTAGATAAGCTTCCTGCAATGTCTCTTGACTCCGGGGGAGAAACAACATGCCCGCCTACCGGCCAAAGAACTGAAAATACAGGAATAGGTTGGAAACTCAGTCCTTCAAGTAATTTCTCAGTATTAATTAAAAACTCCGATCGCATTTGAGTAAGTCTGGATGCAGGATAATCAGCACACGCAACTCGATCTATTAATCGGTGATGTTTGTCGCATAAAAGTAGAATATTAGTTGGCTCATTCGAAAGTTCTTCGGATAGATAAGGAATACCCCTTGGGCCATTCTCGGAAGACGCAACATTGTGAGCCAAGTATGAATAGTTACCAGATGCCCCAGTCAGATAATCAATATCCAACCTATCCCCGCAGCCTTCAAACATACAATAGCCATGACTATCACGCATAACTTGATTAATTGTCGGCTGTGTGAAATCTTTACCACGACCTTTATTAAATCGTTGTTCGATATTTCTGGAGATATAGTCAACAACGTCATTGACTGACAAGACTGTAGATTGACTAACACAGGAATCCCATATTTTTGATAGTGACTCCATTGTTCCATATTCGTCTTGAGAAAGATTTCGGCCCTGGAGGTGGCGAACCTCAAGATTATCCCCACAACCCATCAATGTTAGAGCATCCTTAAGCTCAATATCAGTTACGTTAAGTCGAAAACTGGCTCGTAACTCATGTGAATACAATATATATATCTGGTTTTTTACACGCTCATCGGTAAGTAATCCAACATGCTCCCACACAAAAGAGGTCTTAATGCTCGATAGAAACTCTGCGAGCTTGTCAATTGACTCTATGGGATAAAAACATGCTTGATGAAAAGGTAGCCTCTCGTCAGTCATCGATTTGTTCCTTAAAAATTCGTTTAAATGACCCGTTAATTTCCCGAAAGATACAGACGTCTTTCTGACCAACAATTACAAAGACTAATTCTCTGTCCGGGTTACGTTTTATGCATTTCCTCCAATCTACAATATCTATATACGATGGAGTGGGTGTTTCTTCAGGGTGAGTATGCCATGTACCCAAGTAGCCTAGTTTTCCATGCGAACTTTCGTAATAAGAATTAACCGTTTTCTGGTGGTGAGGGTCACGCATATAAAAGTTAAGTCTGGTGGCTGAATCTTCTTTCTGAGGAATAGTACAATGCTCTAGCCAAAATTCATTAGCGTCAGCGGACTGAGAGCCAATTAATGATCCAAAAGCTTCACTTCTATCACGAGACATCTGCCTGTAAGAATACCAAAGATCAATTAGCTCTTCAGAAAGGTAAATTTTTGTATCTTTTATGCCCGTAGTTTGCTTAATGAGTACAGACATCGCAGTCCTCATCAACCAAAGGTAAGTATTCAAGCGAACTGCTGAAATTGTAGTAGCGATGAGTCAGCCTGACGCTCTCTGCCATTGCATCTTCATCTAAACCCTTCCAACTAACTTTGCAGGACTTAGTTTGTTTGCCTTCCAAATACCGAATGGCCAAATTTGCTGCCATGACACCAGTTTGAGCCGAACTTGCTGCGCCATATGAGATAAATTGTTCTCCACAGCCAGCGATGTTTTTCATGGTTATCTGGTTGGGTTCGATAAAATTCATGTTCGACACTAGCCCTCTTGAACCTGTTTCTTGGCAAACGTAAGAGCACAATAAGCATCCCTCCGTACTAGGGATATCTAATGTCGCATGGCCACCAACGCCAAAACCTTCTAACCAACTGTTAATGACGACAACTTTTGAGTTGTTATCCAAAAGGTATTGTTTAAACAACCGTTCCTGGGTCGGATTTCCGATAGCAATGACGATCAGGTCAAAATCATTCATACGGTTACTGCGAGCAAACTCCATCAGTTTATCTGATTTCCATTGTGCACAAGACCATGGAAATTGTCGTTGAAGAGCGACACTTAGGGCTACGGTTTTGAATGCTCCCACCCAATGCTGTTCTAAAATATGGCGATACAGATTATTGATTTCGTATAGATCAGGATCTACTAACGTTAAATATCTGACTCCAGCAGCAGACAACTTATGCGCAATTTCACTACCTACTGAACCAATGCCTATCACGGCTACCTTTTTGTCTGCTAACGGCAGAATGCCACCACCACGTTCCACAGTATTCTCTTGATTGAATAGCCGTATAGGTACAGCTTCCAATTTCCAGTTTTTTAGCTTTTCATCTGATAGTGGTAGCGCCTTTTTGGCTTTACCGCTAAGTTTCAGTGCGAACCAAGTTCGTTCATCATTAACAGTTTTGGCGGTAAACACGACCCAATAAGCAGTTTCACGCCATTGACCGTATTTTTGTTGTAATTCACTTCTAACCTTTATCGGGAGCGAAGATATTGTATTTAGATACCATTCTTCGAGAGCATCTGAATTTTTAGGTGCAGGAGTTAGTGTCTCGATTGGAATCACAACTGCTTTTCCTGCTATGCGTCGATTATCCTTAGCTATAGACAACCGAATATCACTGATACCCGAAAGCGAATCATCAGCCGGATGAACCATATAGTGGCTTTCGATGCCAAATTGTTTGCCATCCACAGGGCTATATACCGATAACGTTTGTAGGGCTGGCCTTGCGATATTTGCCAATAAGGGTTTAAAGCTATCTGGCTCACAGATTCGCAACCATTCACTGGAGAACTCACGAAGCAATTCACTATGGTTCCAATCTGGATTTGTTATGCACTTCTCTAACAACGAGATATGTCTCCGAAGCGATTCTTCTACAACCAATAGTGGTTGTTCGAAATTTACTGACAGTGACTCTGGAGCATTAACACACACAGTGCCAATCTGAATCCCTGAATCTTCATGAACAGAGACATGAGCCAACCTGCCAATGGAATCAGGGTTAATTAAGAAAAATTCGGGCAGGCTGTAGTAGGGAGGATCTGCTACTAGCATTAATTGTATCTCATGATTAAGGATCGTAGTTTCCACTACGATCCTCTCTCCTCCAGCTACTTCACTGATTGTGCAGTAGAACCCCAGGTTGATAAGGTGCTGTTTTATTTCGCTTAGCACACTATGCCCCCTGTGACGTTCCAACTACACCAGCGCTACTGTAAGCCACTTTTTTGGCATTACTATCTTGCTCCTTTTCTGGCACTTCAAAGTCATCACCAAATAGCCCCTGCAAGATTTCACATTGTTTGCGCAAAGAGTCTTCGTTTAAAGCTTGATCAAGTTTAGCCAGCATCGTATTCAGTTTGTTATATAGCTGTGTTCCCGTATCAATACTACTGTTTTCAAAAACATTTCTATATGGTTGAACAGGTAACTGCACATTGACTTTGTACTTACCATAATCAACGCTTTGAAAATAATTGGCATTCAAAATAGCTGAAATAGTGTCGCGTAGCGATTGCAAGTCATTGACTTTACCGTCATAGCTAATAGATGGACGGAACTTGTCTTTCAACATTAGTGTAAGTCCAATTGAAAACACTTTTTTGCCAACATTTTGGCCGAACTTTTCATCCCTCCAGCGTTTTACATATCTGACCAAACGTTTAACCTGTCTGTTTTTCAGGTCTGCTGAGCCGATATACTGGCTGCTATCATTAATATGTTCTATCAGTTTTTTGGGCTCAGCAGGAGACCACTCACGGTTTTCTACATTTGAGTTCAACTTACCGACTGCCAGTTCATACTGCTGACCTCGCTTCCTGTATATGACAATATCGATATGCAGGTTTAAATTTATATAATCAGCAGTGACACAAGGCTTTTTGATTCTTGCATTTGTAAAACCGCGCTTTTCCAAGACTTTTAGTACAAGTTTTTTTACTTCAACCGGATCATTAGGAGCATTATCTGCATCAATAACAACAGCTCTATCGATATCAAAGTCAGCCACTGGGTGCTTTATGCCTGTGTGCGTGCTGAAAGATCCCTGAATAAACGTGTCTATTATTGGATAACCGGCATTTTTAAATTCATCCCTTAAATCATCGAGGATGCTAGAGTCCTTCGTCCTGGCCTCCCGATAACTATCATCCTCTCGTCCTAATTTAATTTTGTCGTGAAATTTTGAGAATTGGTTTTGCAAAGACATAGTTAGCTACCTCTTATAAATTAGTTCACTGCGTATTTCTCTAAGACAAACTCACAGGTGAACAAGGTCCGCACCTACACCTATGTCGTTCTTGCTGGCAATTAACAGAAGTTAATCAATTAACCATCGTTTATAACGATACGCCTTCTAGCCAAACATATCAACTACTGTTAATATAAAAATTAACGGAGGGTTATTTTATGGCTGACAAACTTCAGCAAGCCGCACTTATCAGTAAAAACATAAAGCACATGCGAGAATTACTTGGTTGGACACAGGCGAGGCTCGCTAGTGAGGCAGGGATAACAGCGGCTGCTCTAAGCAAGATCGAAAAAGACGAAGGCCGAATGCCGACTATTGTTGTGCTAAGAAAAATCGCTTCGGCACTAGGTGTAAAACCCTATGAAATAACGGGAGAAGATGCGCCGGAAAATTCAGGAGACAAAACTACAGAGTTCTATCGAAAGTGGGGAGAACTTGATAAGCTGCCAGAACAGGATCAGCGTATATTGCGAGAAATGATGGAACGCTTCACCAAGAAGTAAGGATTTGGTATGGAAGAACAAAAAGGAGCAAAGGAGGCCGAATCTTTACTTGAAGATCTGGGCTTTGATCAGTTACCTATCAAAGTAAATCAATTTATTAATACCATTTCAGATGAGAGCTTTCCTATCAGAGTGGAATTCCATGCATTTGTATCCGACCAATTTTTGGGTAAGGCAATCGGCAATCAAGACGGGGCAGGGATTATTATTAATAGCAATATTCCAGATTCCCGGCGGCTAAATTTCACTGCGGCACATGAAACAGGCCACGTTTGTATGCACATTATGCAGGGCCACTCTAAAGACTTTGAGTGTGGTAACTCTGAGCTTGGGGATTATTTTAAAGATCCGCTAGAACGCCAAGCTAATGGTTTTGCATCTGGACTACTAATGCCAAAGCGATTGGTTAAGCCTTTGACTGATGGCGATGTAAACTGGCATAACATCAAACAAATATCCGATTTATGCGACACCTCTTTGGAGGCTGTTTTTAGAAGACTATCATGGCTGGAGAAAGCACCTGTAGCGATGGTTATCCACCAAAACAAGCAATTTAAGCGTTTTGTTCCTACAAAGCATTTCAATTTTTATATAAACCAAACCAACTTATCCTCAGAGCAATTAGCTTCTTGTACAAATGTCAGCCAAGAGGCATTTCCTAGTGACTTTGACGTTGTAGACCCGATAGATTGGGTTACACCAGAGCGAGATGGTATGAAGTTACTGGAATTATATGCAAGCTCAATAGTACTCAAAGACGGGTTTATTTATACATTACTTAGTTACGATGATGACTGCCTAGAAGAAGTTGACACCTACTTGTAACGATTTGCAAACCTGATAGGCCGGTTACACAGTCACCGCAACAAACGTGGTTTTCTTTGAGTCGTAAACGACTGTAAGGTTAAAATTTCAATACGGGACATAGTGTTGATTGGGATCTCAAAGATACCCATTTAGGAGTTTGCTTTTCTATTGCTTTAAGAGGGCAGTATCCCATAGAATTTTTCTTTGAAATTGACGAATTAGATTTAAGACTTTAACTCATATTTGTCCAAAAATGAGTTAGATTGACCGTCTGAATTCACAACTCAAAGCCACCTTTCCCCTAACGCTTGTATACAGTAGTAGTTCTATCAATAGCTTTAACAAGCTTACATGCCAAATATCAATATCTAGCTATATATCGCACGAGTTGAATCCTTAACGAGATAGGGTAGGGGGTGTCAGCTTTATTAGAAAGCTTGCTATATTTGACCACTTCTTTGTTTAATTACTTTCAGTATTAGTGCTCGCCATAATTTTTATAGCCACATTTGGGCATGAAGTTGTTTATTCCACATTGTGGAATATAGTGAAATCCAACTAAACGTAATGGATTAACCCTATGCACTTATCTATCAATATAAGTTTGAACCGCAATAATGATGATAATTTGAAAATAGGGGAGGGTGCTAAAAACTACCAGCTATAAATAAACTTTCCACATTGTGGAATGACTTAACTCGCTTTTGACTTTAATTATCGTTGTACTAGATATGCTTCTCTACAGTGCTACAAATGATGCAACTCTAAAAATGGTATCATTTGCTTTGACCATGTTTTAAGATAACAGTATTCTGGTGTAGTACACCAGAATACTGTTATCTTAAAATGAGTGCTTACTCAAACAATACAATTCATTTTTGATTTGGCGTAAAACAACTCTACCACATTATCAAAACACCAGAATTATGTGTTTTTCCTTTTGAACATACCTTAAAGCTGGTGTTACACACCAGTTTTACGTTATTTATTAGTTTAAATACCAGAATGCTGTTATCAAGCACCAGAATAAAGTAACCATTTATGATCCTAATGGCTTGAACCAATGACAAACACCACTTTCGAGGTATCTTAATAAGTATTTACCAGTAATATGTCATTTATAGCTTAAAAAACATTCGCTTTAGATTTTAAAGTTACATAAAACTGGTTATTACACCAGAATCAAGTTATCTAAAACGCTAAAACCACCAGAATGATGTTATCTAAGTATGTAAAGTCAATAGAACTTAAGGTTTGGCACCAGATTTATGTAGTCTAAAACAAATGAAAGCCAGAATAGTGTTATTTAAAGTAGGCTTTAACCGCAATTTAACTTTGAGATTAGAGTAAATGGCCACTCAAGTTACCAAACACACCATAAATATGTAATCAAAACCGTTTAGATGACACTTTTCTGGTCTAGAACACCATGAAAGTGTATTCATAAATATGTACACATGACAGATAAAATCGTTTTTAAACCTAAAAACAGCACGATAGGCTAGTACCGGTGAATTTACGTTACATAAAAGTGGTGTATTACACCATTTTTATGTAAACATAGAAATCAAAAACAAATTACTAACCACCTCTAAAAATAAAATATATAAACTTAAAATCAATTACTTATATAAAAACCTAGCCCTGGGACTATAAACTGTAAGGAAAGGACGCCATAGAGTGATATTCATGATCCAAATATAATGACACATTTATGGTGAAAAGCCGGTTTGTTTACACTTTTATGGTGTAACTCACCACTTTTATGTGCTCTTAAGATTAAAAACACCATAAAAATGTATTGATAGCTTTTATGTTTACATATTTCTGGTGAAAAAAACCAGTATTGTGTACACTTAATAATTATGAATACAGATTTGTGGTGATAGCCGGATGACCAAACAGTTAAGTAATAAGCCAATTTCACGAAATAACTTGCCTAAGCACATCAAGCAAGGCCATAAACTCGTGTTTAGCCGTAAAGATCTATCACAACGTGAAGCTGATTTGTTTGCGTTAATGATGGCTCAAATGAAAAGCGGCGACTGGGCAAATACAACACCACAATATACTTTCACCGCAAGCCAATTGTCTGAATGGCTTAAGATCGACTCAAAACATGTTGGTTCGATTCTATCTCCTGCCGCTGAGCGTCTTTCTAGCTATAAGATAGGTATTAAAGTCGAGAACGAAGATGGCGACGAAGACTTTGATTACAAACCATTATTCAAACGTATTAGGTATAAAAAAGGGCTACTGACCATGGTACCAAACGATATGCTAGAGAGTGAGTATATCGAATACCGACAAGGCTTTGCGTTGATCACAACAAAAACTTACCTTGATATTAAACAAGAGTATGCAAAGCGCCTGTATGAGATTCTAAGCCGCTTTAAGAAAGATGGCTATGAGATGCATTTCATTAAAATTGAAGAGCTTAAAGGCCTATTTGGGCTGCTAGATGAAAAAGGTAAATTAAAGAAAAACAAAGCTTCGTTCGCTAACAACGGCGTATTTATGAAACGCTGCATTAGAGACAGTATTGAAAAGCTGAGTAATCACCCTATAGCCAGAAAAGAGTTTTTATTTTTAAATAGTGAAAACAATGAAGTAGGGTATGAATTAAGAACTCAAGGTAAAAAAATATCAGAAATTAAGTTCTTAGTTCGCTGGGTAGACAAAGGGACTGTAGAAGAGCTTAATACTCATGATGCTTTAAAAATAGTTAAAGAGCTTATTTCTAAACAAGTGACCAGTAAGCAAAAGCTTTCACCGGCTGAATTAACACAATTAATGCTGGCATATAGGTATTTAGGCCAAGATGAAGAAGCTGATAGAGTTGAAAAAGCGCTACAAGCATTTCAAAAGTCAGAGCCTGAATTTGAAGAATATGAAGAAGAGAAAGGTGTTAAAGACGAGCTAGCGTCAATAATGCAATTAACAAAAGATATTGAGTACTAAATCACACCATAAAGGTGTTATCTTAATACCAATTTGCTGATCAGTAACACCAATATTGTGATCAACTTGACCAGTAAAATGATCTAAAACACGAGTTTTGTGATCAACAACGCCATAAATGTGATCTAAAAGGGCCTTAAAATTACTTAAAATCAGTATGTTACAAGGCCTATAGATCTAATATTATTTATAGTTCTTTATACTAATAATAGAATTTATAGCGTGTGTGGATATGTTGATAACTATTTTCAACATATAAATTAGACTTTCAAAAACCTAAAGCTGCTAACTATCTCTACTAAACACTTTTTCAATACTCTCAATAAATATTGTAATTAAAAAGTCATAATTAAAGACTAAAATTAATACTGTAGATCTTCATAAATTATAAAAATAATGAAATTTCATGTCATTCAATTCTAACCTATCATTTCAAGAACTATTCGATAAGAGCATGATGGATCGTGTAAAAAGGTTCATTACACATAGAAGCTCAAATGTTAGTAATGCTGAAGACTTACTCCAAGAAACATTGGTTAAAGCATTAAGTAGAAAAAAATCCACAGAGATTGAAAACATTAATGCTTATATAAACCAAGTAGCTAAATCGGTTATTTGTGATAACTGGGAACGCTCAAAGGATCAAGAAACTATAGAATGTACTGATCAACTAATTAGTAATAATGACAACCCTGAATTAATTGCTATAAATCAACAGAAACTTAAACAGTTACACATTGTATTAGATTCATTACCTGAACTCAGACGGAAAGTATTTATACTACGTCGTGTTGAAGGCTTAAGTTATGATGAAATAAGTGAACAACTTGAAATAAGTCAAGATGCTATAAAGAAACATATAACTAGAGCCATGACACAAATTACATTACATCTTGATAAGTATAATTAAGCTAGGCGCACGTACAGTGAATCATAATGGACTTCCAGTGATGAAAAAAAATAACGTAGAAGAAGCAGCTAACTGGATTGATAAACTGCATGAATTAAACAATGTTGAAAAACAAGAATTAATTGTTTGGTTACAAGATAGAGATAATAAAATTGCATTTGATAAAATGGCCAAGATTTTTGGTGATGATGAAATAAAAGCTGCTTTACATAGTTATTCTAATGAAAGTAATTCCAATAAAAATAAAAATAAAATAAAATCAAATATTTATAGTTTTCCTGTAAAAGTAGGGCTTGCTGCATGTTTTGCTGCCTTTGCAATAATTTCCTATGTATCAATTACTCCTGAACAGCTTAACTTACCTAATCAATCAATATCAGTTTTAAATACGACAGAGCAAAGCAAGACTGTTAACTCCCAACTAGGCGAAAGAATATCAACGTTATTGCAAGATGGCTCTTTTGTACATTTAAATGCTGATAGCGACATAGACGTTTTATTTAAATCGAAATCTAGACACGTAGTTTTTAATAGAGGACAAGTTTTTTTTGATGTAGCAAAAGACTCTGAACGACCATTCTTAATAGAATCAAATCAAGCCACTATTAAAGTATTGGGTACGTCTTTTGATGTTGAGAAAAATCATGAAAATACAGTAGTTACAGTGTATGAAGGCAAGGTATCAGTAACAGCAGGAAAAACAGTTACTTTAATTCCGCCACAGCAGGCCATAGTTAAAGGCAATGAGATAATTGTAAAAAATAACCTCAAGTTAAACCAATTACCAGCTTGGAGAACAGGGTGGATTGAATTAAACCAGCAACCATTTTCTATTCTTATTGATAAACTGCAAAGTTATAGTGCTAAAAAAATTATTATTAGTAACCAACTTGATAAAACAATAATTAGTGGACGATTTAAGCTAGATACCCCATACGAAAGTATTCAATTAGTTGCTGCAACTTATGATTGGTCTGTGTCTGAAGATGATACTCATATTTACATCCAATCTTCATAGAGTATCGTAAATTGGCTCTTTAAGAGGCAGAAAAATGGATTTTAAAATTAAAGGGTTTTGTAAAATCTACTTTTTCTTGCTTTGCTCAGTATCCACTTACTCCGCTGAAGCAAACACCAGATCAATATATCTTCCCGCAGGTGACTTGGAACAAGTATTACAAGAAATAGCTCTCAAATTTGGCGTTTCGTTTAGTTACGACCCAGCTTTAATCAAGGGTAAATCTAATGTGTTATTAAATGGACGTTACACATTAGAAGAGTCACTAAAGCTGATTTTAACTGAGCATAACATTACATACGAACTGCAAAATAATGGCTTTATACTCTATAAAAAACCAAACAAATCAGCACAACCTGTTATTGAAGAGATAACAGTCATCAGTAGTTTTAATCAAATAAGTGAAGAGTTAACACTCGCTCCCAAAAATATCATTGATAGCCTTTCATTTGAGGAGATCAAGCGAACCCCGAGTACCAATTTAGCTGAGGCTATACAGCAAATGTCAGGAGTGACAATTACTCGTGAATTAGGAGAAGGCAAAAAAACATCAATTCGTGGAGGTACCCCTGATTTTAGTTTAACGACACTAAATGGCATGCCGGTGTTAGCAAATAATGATTCCCCTATGGATAGTCGTATTCAAAAAGAAAAAGATCGCAGCTTTGATTTAAATATTTTACCTGCAGAGTTATTTAGATCTGTGAGTGTAAATAAAGCTTATTCTGCATCATCTTTACCCGGTGGTATCTCTGGAACGATAGAACTTGATTTGATAAATCCGTCAGATTTAGACGATTTTTATTTCTATATTTCACCGCAAATTGGCTTTAATGATTACTCTACTGAGCTGGCTAAAAATATTTCTTCTATTGTTTCTAACTCATGGGGGAATTGGGGAGCACTTGCGAGCATCACTTATTCACAAAGAAGTTCAGAAGAGCAGGGGGCAAACACTTTTAGATGGCGAAATATAGCCTTTAACGATGTTGATTTATCAGCCCTTTCGCAACAGGAAAATGATAGTTTAAAAAACGGGGATTATATTATACCTAGAGGAAACCGTTACTCTGTATGGCAGGCAAACCATGAACGGCTCGGTGCTAACTTATCCCTTGAATATAATAATGAAGATACTCACATAGATTTAGATATCCTTACAGGTTATTTGAAAGGAAATAGATATGAATTCCACGTTTACCCTAGAGGCGAAAGTTCCACACCAATTATTAATAATTTATCAGTGATCACCGATATTGAGGTAAATGAGTATAACGAATTAGTGTATGCTAATTATGAGCAAGCAAACGTTTCTACTGAAAGCCGAGCTCAGTCAATTGAAACTACGTATGAACAAAGTACTCTTTCTATAAGTAAAAACTTAACAAAAAAACTAAAATTTAATGCTTTATTAGGTGTAGAGTTATCCGAATATAACATCCCTTATAGTAATAAGGTTTACACCCGTGGGGTGAGCGATGTTTCAATAGACTATAGAAAGACCCCTTATTACGCAGATATTCAATACAGTGAGAACTTAGAATCCTTAGATATGTGGGTATTCGATCATGGTGACTTAGAAGCGTATGGTTCAAGTAATAAATACTACTTTGCTCGAGTTGACTTCAATTACCTTGTAAACAACACTTTTGAGCTCCAATTTGGCGCAGATTGGGCTTCGCATAAAAGCAAAATTGCGAATAAAAAATTAAATGATATCGCTCTACGTGGAGATTCCGGAGCATCTATTTATTTAAATGAAGTACCTAGCGATCTTACTATTACTAAAAACCCACATAACAAGCTGAAATGGTTAAAATTACACACTAATGACACCTTACAATTTTTTGGGCTTGACCCTTATAGGATTGAACAAAATATAGGTCAAACTAGTTATGAAAATGAGGCTGTCACTGAATATAGCCAAGGTTTATATACCTCGTTAAATATTTCATTGGAAACCTGGATAACCAATGTGGGTATTCGTTATCAATCTGATCATATTACTTCTATTAAATCACCATTAACACCTATCACTTACGGTGTGGTTTTACCGACAATAAATGCCGCTTTCTCTATAAATGATGACTGGCAGATGTACTTAGGTTATTCAAAAAACTATTCAAAGCCAACGTTAGAATCCTTAGATTTTTATGGTAATGCTCACTTAACAGAACATTCAAAGTACGTCTTTAACCCTGATCTTAAGCCTTACATTTCTGATAACACTGATATATCTTTTAACGGACAAGTTGGTGCTAATAAAGCATTGGGCATTTCATTTTTTTACAAAGACATTAAAGATTACATCGTTACTAAATTAATAAATGATAATAGCTATAACAACAGCTCAGAAGCTCTTATTTGGCATGATAATGCAGAGAGAGCCTATCAATGGGGGAGCGAGGTTAGCTTTAACTATTTGCTAAAAAATACTTATTGGGGTTTTAGTATAAATGCCTCTTATAACGAAGGAAAAGTTACGTATTATGACCCTGCAACCGGTCTGCCGCTTTTTAAAAAGCAGCTACCGTACCTGTCAGACGTAACGGCATCAGGATCAATCTTTTATGATAGCCCTAAGGCATTGTTTAAGTTATCTACTGTCTATCGTGGTAGTTATATAGAAAGAGCGGGCGAAATATTAATTGATGAAGATGAAACCGGGTTTTTACCGACGACATATTTCAATGCTTTTTTTAGCTATACATTTATGGATAATTGGCAAGTAAAGTTAAGTGCATTCAATTTAACTAACGAAGAAGTCCGCCAGTACAGCAATTCCAATTACCGTGCTAGTAATACAACAACGAGTGGCAGAAGTGTCTATTTTGGTTTTAGTTATAATTACAAGTAGGGCTGTTTTCTGGTGGGGTTAAATAAGCCCTGAAGCTAACTCCAGGGCTGTATAATTTTACTTTTCAATTACTGCAAATTTACCATCTGTATGGATAAAACCCCAAATCACATTAGCTGACTTAGAATATCCCCAGTAACGTTGTTGACAGCCATTAATAGCATAACCACCTTCTGGGTGTTGCTCGGCAAGTCTATAGTGGACTGAGTAATGGTCTGAGTAACCTGTTTCAATATAACACTCAGGGCTAAATGCTGGTACCCATTGATTGATTTCAGTGTCATATCGGCCAACAGTTAATGTTTCTAAATCTTTACTTTGTGGTGCCACGATACTGATAGCCATTGCATCTGCAAAATCTAGATTATCGTTATTATATCTGTTATTCCATGAGTCACTATCACCACAGCCTGCTTGATAATCACTGGCGCTGGTGTCACCACTTAATGAAGCTTCTAAATCACGGCCTTTATTAAGTACACCATCACGAGAGACATGCGTGGCGTTTAATACTTCACAACCACTGCGGTTAATATAAGTCAGTGACTCTGGTGAGGTTGTATCGATAGAGCCAAACTCGTTAAATTTAGTACCATCTTGGTTTTGGTTACCGCTGATATATAAAATATCAGATAAAGTCACGTCACTTGTATCAGTAAACCAGCTAAGAGTTACAAGCTCTCTCAACATTTCCACGCGGTTAATGTTTGCAGCATATGAGGTATTGTACGTCATATTGTAGCCATCAATGATGGTTGCTTCGGTGCCTATGTAGCCTTCTTCAGTAGGGGCTTTACTATGTAAAAAGTAGTTTTCATTAGGCTCAACAACGCGCTTCGTTGCATCTTTCGTATATGAGGCTTCATCTACAGCTACCCATCGTATGTTTTCACATACTTTGGTGGTTTCTACAGACCCTTTTACCATAAAGTCACCCTCATAATGACACCATTGGTTTGTGTCTTTATCGTAATGAGCACCTAAGTTCATATCTACTTCAGATAAATTATGTTCGGCATAATAGTTAGTTGTTTTCATTTGACGGCCGTTTATTTCAACGACGACAAAAGAGATACCTGCGGCTAGACCATTTGTTGACTCTGCATATTTCAAACCATTGCTATTCACATAACTCTGAACTGTATCTTCACGAACGAAGTTATCAATATATAAGCTTGTTTCATACTCTTCTTGACTACCATAAAGGTTTTCATAGGACTTCCATGAGGCACTACCACCTACAATTTGGGTGAAACCATTTGACGTATCTTTATGTTTTTTATCGGTATGAATAAGGCTACGCGTATATTGGTGATCGTGCCCTGAAATATATGTAACTTGATAGTCATTAAATAGAGTTAATACATCATTGGCTAACCCTGGTGCAGAGTCATCTTGAAGTAACAAGTAACCTAATTGTCCAATATCATAACCATCTACATTAGGTTCTTGGTTTTCTTCTAAAGCACTTATGGCTTCTTCTAATATTGCTGATAAGCGAGTTAACTCTGCTTGTTCAACATTATTGCTCACTGCTGCGTCATAGTTTACTTGAGCAAGATCTGCGGCTGCTTGGAGTGCTCTTTCAGTCGCTTCATATGCTTCATATTGTTCTACTTGGTAAGTTTGTGGGCGCTTTTTAGTTGAAAGAGGTTCATGGCCAAACGCTACAATGTGGTCCACATTTTCAGCATTTGCAGTAATTACTTCTTGTAGCCATTTATATAAAGTTAACCATGTACCTTTAAAGGTGCTGTTATGAATATCTGCAAAGTAAAAGTCTAACCCAATAAATAGCGTGTTATCTTTTACAAAATAATAGACCAGATCTTCTAATCCTGGGTAACCAGTAATAACACCTTTATCTAAATGGTCTTTAATAATTTTGCCAGTGTAAGCTTGGTATAATGCATAACCCTGATCAAAATCTACTTGGTTTTTACCTTCATATGGGTTGATATCATTGTAAACGTTGTTCACAGATTGACGTTCCCATTCCTGAGTGTTTTTGAACCATGAAGGCCAATTACGTCCGTTAACAATCTCGTGATTTCCTCGCACTGGGAATAGGTCAATTCCTGCATTCTGTAGTGGCGAAGCTACTTTATCCATCCATTGAACATAATCTGATTCTGCTCTGTATTCCGTGATATCACCGGTTGCTAAAACAAGGTCAACATCAAGCTCAATCATTTTGTCTGCAACAGCTTCCACTAGCGGTACAGGCAGTATTTTCCAATCCGGCCCAAAGTCTTTTCTATCTTCAGGGCTAACAACGATTGGTGCACCAGCACTATCTGTTTCAATGTAAGGTTGCAGAGGATCTTCTACATTGACTAAATAGCTAATGCCATCTTCATCCCAATCACCTGGTTTAACACTGTCTGCTTGGCTTTCAGTACCAGCGTCGTAGAAACCATCACCGTTAAAGTCAACACCAAGCCACTCACATATTGGGCTACCATTTACGCTAACATCATTGCCATTTTTGTCCACGCAAACATAGGCTTTCATGTTATCGTCATCACGGCCTTGGGTATCTGGAAAAATAGCAAAGCGCCAAACTTTATCGCTCTCTTCTGCTAAGATATTAGCGCCCGATGTGCTATTAAGGCCTAAAACTGGTTTTTGCTTAGTAAGCTGCTCAATGATTGTTGTTAATGAGTCAATCTTAGCTTGAAGGGCATCTATGTCAGCACCTGAATCTGTTGTCAGCGAACTTAGTTGATCTGTTAAAGCTGCTATTTCTTCTTTTAATGCTGTTACATCTTCATCTGAAGCTGTAATGCTGTTATTTAGCTTTAAGGTAAGATCAGCAATATTTTTTTGTATTAATTCACTTTCTAATTGAGTCAGCTCATTACTTTCACTTAATTGTGTTGCTAATAAGTTTAGCTCTGATTTTAACGCTTCAACCTCTTCGTCAGGCAGGTTTGTTAAACCATCTAACTGAGCCGTTAAAGAATTAATTTGAGATAACATATCTGATACTTGCTCATCGCTTAATGAGTTTTCAGCATTAACAGCGGCTAGACTTGCTTCTAGTTGAGCAACTTGTTGTTCTAGGCTATTTATTTCATCTTTATTATCATCAAAGCTACAGGCAGATAGCACAGCTGCAGCGGCTAAAGTGAGGGTAAACTTATGTAGTTTCATTACGTTTCCTTGATAAAAGTGAAGAGAGAAATTTCTCAACTACACCACTCGACCTCGAAAACTCAATTAGGTGGACAAATTATATTTTTTATTTTTATCCTGTAATTTCATATAAATGCAATACTTATCATATAAAGAAAAGTTGATTTTCAGTCACGATTTAAAAATTGGGAAAGAAGAGCCTTTAAATTTATGACACGGTAGTAATAGTGTATTCCACAATGTGGAAAATACATTTTTGGGTAGGAAAGAGATGAAAAGTTGAAGTCGCTCCCTCTGAAAAACAAAGGGAGCAATGAAATTTACTAATTTTTAAATACTTGTGAAGAAGCCGCTTTTGGGCCATCGTAATCATATTTAAACCAATCAACATCTATGTAACCAGCATCCTCTTTTTCATTCCATGAGAAGAAACCTAAACGGTCACCAGTCCATTTACCAAAAGCTATAGTGAATGTTGGTCCAAATGCTTTAAAGCTCTTTCCATCAAAGCTGTATTCATAAGTAGCCTGATTTCGAGCGTTAGATGTTCGAACAAATAATGTATCGCTGGTTAATTCTGGGCCTATAGTTTTTTCACTCATTCCATTCATATAAAATAGATGCTTCTTGCCTTGCTCATCCATTTCAACACCTAGAAGATTAAAAACCCCACCATATCGAACAAAGCCAGCTAATTGATTTGGTTTCATACCTGATATATCAAATTTAGCAACAGCTGTGCCTGTTGTGATCCCCATCATTCTTTGACTAAGAGTATTGCTTGCTCTCCAAAAATCACCATCAGAGCCGTCATTATTAGTCCATTCATTGATCTTTGGACCATGACCTTCTTTATTAGGTAATACTTTACTGGCTTTTAGACGTAACCAGCCTGGACGCTCAGTTAAAGACCAATGGCTATCTCTAGGATTATGGTTCCACTCCCATTGCAACCCTAATTTTGTTGATGAAAAATCATCGTCACTTTTAGGGGCTGTGATAGGGTAACCATCAATAGGTTTTTTGTAGCGTTTAACTGGTTCGCCAATACCATCATTATCTTCGTCAACACCAATAATTGGCCAACCATCAACCCAAGTAACAGGTTCTAATACCTGAGGTCTACCTTGGAATGGAATATCATCATTTTGAATTAGCTGATGCATATACCACCAAGAACCGTCAGGGGCTTGCATTAGACCACCTTGGCTAGCACTGCGGTTATTGAATTCAGATCCTTTTTCTAAAACAGTTTTCACTTCGTAAGGGCCGTATATACTTTCTTTTGAACGAAGTACTAATTGTTTTCTGTCATTTTTAGGATTTTTAACACCAGGTTTGGTGGATTTATCGCCCATAGTCCACTGAGCCATAAAGATGTACCAAGTACCATCAATTTTATAAATTTTGGCCGCTTCTGCGCCTAAGCCGGTATGAACTAGTTTGCCTTCATCTAGAATTTTTGTTCCATCCCAGCTCATTTCATAAATACGGTTTTCATTACCTTCTATTTTATTGTCAGAAGACTTTTGTTTTGCACCAGTATTAATGATTACATAAGCTTTTCTTGTTTCTTTATCCCAATAAACAGCAGGATCATCGAGTACATCAGCTTTTGGCAACATCATTATTGGCTCACTCCATGGGCCTTCAATATTATCAGCTGTTGTGACCATTAAACCGTGTTGATAATCTATCTGATATACGTACCACTTTCCTTCGTGATATGCGATATCGCCAGCCCAAGTACCAAATGAATAACCGTTCATGCGATCCCAATTATACTCAGGAGCCCATGATAGCTTAGGAAATGCATGCCCAACGTTGGTCCAATTCACCATATCTTTCGACTTTAGGATAGGCATGCCTGGAGACATATGTTGTTTAGAAGTGATCATATAGTAGGTATCACCAACTTGCTCTATATCTGAGTCCGGGTAATCTGCATTTAATATTGGATTAATATAAGTACCATCCCCCTGATCGCCAAAACTACCTACTTGTGCAGGGACTTGTTCTTTTACATAGGACGTTGTTGACTCACTGTCTACATGAGCATTACAACCGGATAGAGCTGCAACTAGTGATAAAGTTAATGCACTTAGCTTTGTACTTCGTAATGTAATTTTCATAGTTTCTACTTTTCTTGTGTGTATAATGATTTATTTTGATTGTTTTAGCTTAATTTTGATAACTGTTTAAGTCAACCATCAAAAAATCTAACCTCTATTAATATTGAAATTAACATAATTGAGTGAATTACACGCAAAAGGTTTGTTTAGATATAGCTAACTCTGTGAAGTTAAGGGGTTATCTTGAATTGAGAAAAGTATATAAATTAATTGAGTGTGTATTTTATTTTTTGCTAGGAGCCTTTGAATTTATGACTTTTTTATAAGTGACGGTTAAAGTTGGGCGATCTGTGTGTCACTGTTTTAGAAAGGTAGACGCATCATTTTTAGTTAATATAACTTGTCAATATTGTGTTTTTTGTGTGAGAATCGTCATTATCGCTCACAATTTGTCTTGGTCGCTCAATTTAACTTAGTGCTTTCGAGTTGATTAATAACAGGGGGTGGCAAATATAAATAGCCACAACTTATTAATTTTCAACAAAATAGTCAAGTTTCGCCAATTCAAAGTTAACAAAAACCGAAATCAGTGTGGAAGAATGTTTTACTAAGAATGGGCTTAATTAAAGTATTTGATCTTATTTTTATATTATTGGTACTGCGATAACTATGATGGGTTTCATACTTTAGTTCAAATAGACATTTTAATTTTTCTACAGAAAATTAAGGAATAAAAATGATAAAAAACACACACAAGTTATTAGGTGTTGTAGGTTGCCTACTATTAGGTTTATCCAAACCTGTATTTGCAACTGAAAAACCAAATATTATCTTTATCTTAACTGATGACCTTGGCTTTAATCAGGTTGGGGCATATGGTAACACCCCAATCAAAACCCCAAATCTAGATAATATCGCTAACAACGGTATTCGATTTGACCAAGCCTATGCAGGCAACACTGTTTGTTCTCCATCAAGAGTATCATTGTTTACTGGTCGTGACGGTCGCTATATGACTAACAACTCTAATACAGTTCAATTAGAAGAAAGTGATATTACGGTTGCACATGTATTGAAGTATGCAGGTTATGATACTGCATTATTCGGAAAATATTCGATTGGTTCACAGATGGGCGTTACTGATCCATTAGCGATGGGCTTTGATACTTGGTACGGAATGTATTCTATATTAGAAGGCCATCGCCAATACCCGCAAATTTTATGGCGTGATGGTAAAAAAATACGTATTACAGAGAATGAAGGTGGCAAAAAAGGGGCTTATGCGCAGGAGTTATTTGCCAATGAAGCGATTGACTATATAAATCAAAAACGTGAAAACCCATTTTTTGTTATGTTAACTTTCTCTTCTCCACATGCTGAGTTAGCTGTACCGGAGAAATACAGCAAGCAATATTCTTTTAAAGAAACACCATACACAGGTATGTCTTCTGGAAAACCAAGTGATAAATATGCAGCTTACTACCCTGAGCCGGTAGCAAAACCTAATGCTACTTTAGCGGGCATGGTAAGTGCATTAGATGATTATGTTGGTCAAATAACGAAGGCGCTTGAGAAAAAAGGCATCCTAGATAACACGCTGATTGTATTTACGTCTGATAATGGGCCGCACGATGAAGGTGGAGCTGATCCTGAGTATTTAAAAGCAGCCACACCTTATAAAGGACAAAAGCGTGATCTTTATGATGGTGGGATCCACGTTCCTATGCTTGTTCAATGGCCTGACAAAATCAAAAAGTCTCGTGTTGATAATACTCCATGGTTATTTGCAGACGTCTTGCCAACTTTAGCTGATATTACGGGTGTTGATCTTAATATTATTCCACGAGTTAGGACTAATGGTGTGTCTATTAAAGGGCTCCTTAATGATAAGCCTGAGCCGCAGCCTGAGCGTGTGCTGTATTGGGAATTTGCTAAACAAGTGGGTGATCCAAACTCCGGGATAATTGGTGATACATACCAAGCTGCCCGCAAAGGTGATTATAAGGCTGTTCGCTATGGCTTTGATGCAAAGGTAGAGCTATACAATATCATTAAAGATCCTGGTGAGAAAAACAACCTTGCTTCAAGCAATAAAGCACTTACAAAAGAGTTTTTCGAGCTTTTTGAAAAGTATAAGGACTAAATAAATTTGTTTTAATCATTGTGGTGGGGCAACCACCACAATGACGTTTTAATAAATCCAGGTCCTACAATCTAAGGTAGATTGTAGTTCGGCACATTTTTACTCTATCTCATCCATTAATATATCTTTAATCTTTATCGCTCAAATTGTTGCAAATTAAGTCACGTTGTTTTATTGTTATTGCATATTCGTGAATTTTTATAATTTGTAATGACTCAGTCTACTGTTTGAGAAATTCTGTCGAGTTATTGGCACTCACTATATTTTTACAATAGACAACAGTATTTATGCGTGAAGTTGGTAACTTTCGCTCACACACAATAATAATTAGGGTTTCGAAATGAAAAAAACAATGAAATTAGCACTGCTACCACTGACAGTTGGTTTGTTGCTTACAGGGTGCTCAGAGCCAAATACTCAGAATCAAGTTAAGACTGAGAAAGCTGCAGTAGCGCCGGTAGAGGCAGGCAACGCGGATTCTATCGTCAAGTCAGCAAGAGATATTGCGAATAGAGCCGCTGATTGGCAGATATCGCATCTTGATGATCTATCTTATATTCCTGAGTCACATCGTGCAAAATCAGAAAACCCTAAATTTTGGATTCAAGCTTCATTTTATATTGGTCTAACTCGTTGGGCTGAAACAACTAAAAATCAAGATTACACTGACTTTATAGCTGCAATGGCTAAAGAGCAGAATTATGAATTATTATTAGACCGCCCTTACCATGCTGATGATCATACTATCGGCCAAACATATTTATGGCTAACAGAACAAACAGGTAATACCGACGCTTATAAGCCGACTCAAAAATTATTTGATCAAATTTTAGCAAATCCGCCACAAGTTGGATTGGAAATGCGAGATGAAACAAGCTCTACGCAAAACGGCGCTCATTTTGAAGGGAACTGCCAAGATCGTTGGTGTTGGGCTGATGCATTGTATATGGCTCCAAGAACATGGTTAAAGCTAAGCAATGTTACAGGCGATCCTAAATATTTTGACTACGCAGATAAAGAGTTTTGGGCTAGTGCAGATTACTTATTTTCTGATAAGTATGGGTTGTTCTTCCGTGATAGCCGTTATTTCGATATGAAAAGTGAAAACGGAGAACCTGTATTTTGGGGGCGCGGTAATGGCTGGGTATTTGCTGCAATTCCATTGATTATTGATGATCTACCTATGGGGCACCCATCTAAAGATCGTTATATTGAATTATATAAAAAGAATGCTGCTGGTTTGATGAAATTACAACGTGAAAACGGTTATTGGCCAGCTTCATTGATGGATCCTGACATTGTTAAAACACCTGAAGTAAGTGCTACAGGCTTTATTACATTTGGCTTAGCATGGGGTGTTAATAACGGTATTCTGACCGATCAAAAGTCAAAAGACATCGTAGAAAAAGGTTGGCATGCTCTTGAGCAAGCAGTGGAACCTAACGGTCGAGTAAATTGGGTTCAGCATGTTGGTAAATCACCAGACCCAGTTAAAAAGACTGACTCACAGCTATATGGCGTAGGTGCTGTTCTTCTTGCCGCTTCCGAGATGGTGAAGTGGGAAGGTTAACAGCCTTTAAAATTTTCAAGTAACTCCCTTACTTTTCCTCAATAGAGGTTTTGAAAGCTTATTCCTATTAACTGTAATGTTAATAGGAATTTTTAGGCTATAGGGTTTTATTGTGTCGTATTCGCATAAATGTGAGAACTAGCATGAAAAACGTTATACTTTTATTTTTTTTTATCTTTTTATCTGCTTGTAGTTATAAAAACACGCAAGATAATGTAATTATTCAACCCAATAACTTATTGGTTGAAGGGAATCTAAACCCTCTAAACGTCCATAATCCAAACCCTAAACTTTCTTGGCACTCTAATGTAGAAAGTCAATCTCACTATCAAATTCAAGTTAGCCAGACCCAATCATTTGATCAACCTGATTTATTGCTATGGGATAGTGGTAAGGTCAAAGCAAAACAATCGTTAAATATTGCATATCAAGGCACTGTACTTGAAGCAAATGATACTGCCTTTTGGCGGGTACGCGTTTGGCAATCAGAACAAATGAGTGAGTGGAGTCGTATTAGCTCATGGGAAATGGGATTGTTAACCAAAGATGATTGGCAAGCTAAGTGGCTACAAGTTGAAAAACAAGAGATTACACCTGTTACACCGAGTGTAGAACAGTGGGCGCTCTATGCAACTGGTCTTAACCCTGAAGATTTATCAACTTTAACCAAGGATAAAACTAAAACCCAAGAGCTGGTTATTGAACAAGTTAAAGTACAACCTACAGCCAGTTTATTTCGTCATACTTTTAAAGCTGAAAGTGGTAAAAAAGTAGTTAAAGCTAAGCTTCACAGCACTGCCGGTGGGTATTACGAAGTGTATCTTAATGGTCAGAGGGTTTCAGATCGTATTATGGACCCAGGACAAACTGATTTTGATAAGCGTATTCTTTACAACACTGATGAAGTGTCTAATTTTCTTTTACCGGGTGAAAACACTATTGCCGTTCACTTAGGAAGTGGCTGGTATGATGAAAACATTGCATTTAGTCGGTGGAAAAATCCTGATGGTTCAGAAGATAAACCATCGAAAACTCTTTCTTATGGCCAACCTAAATTTATTGCTCAATTAGAGTTAGCATTTGATGATGGCTCTACGCAATTAATCACTTCAAATCAACAGTGGCTCAGTCATCCGTCTGCAGTAATAAAAGAAGGCATCTTTTCTGGTGAATTGTTTGATGCTAATAAAATGCTGTCTGATTGGAATCGCAACTCGAGTAATCTTGACAACTGGCAGCCTGTAGAAGTACTTACCCAGTGGCCTACAGAAAAACTAGAGCCACAATTATTACCGCCTATTCGGGCTGTAAAAGAAATGACTGTACAAAAAATATATCAACCTAAACCAGATGTCTGGGTATTGGATTTTGGACAGAATTTTACTGGTGTACCTACTCTAAATCTTGATAAGTTGGATTTAGAAAAGGGAAGTTCAGTGTATCTTCGTTATGCTGAATGGGCTGATATAGATGGTAACATTAGTCAAAAAACAGGCGGTGGAGCACCATTATTAAAGCAAGTAGATGGTTATATTGCTTCTGGTAATGATACATCAACGTGGACACCTGAATTTTCTTGGCATGGCTTTCGTTATTTAGAAATAACAGGACTTAAACAAGCACCTGCTATTGATGCCATTAAAGCGCATTTAGTAAGAAGTGATGTTGAAATTGCGGGGACTTTTAAAAGCTCTAATGATTTAATTAACCGCATTCATGATATGGCGTTATGGAGTTATGAAAGTAATTTAATGGCTGTACCAATGGATTGCCCTATCAGAGAGCGCGCGGGCTGGACTGGTGATGCACATGCCGCGCTTATCACTGGTAACTATAATTATAATATGGACAACTTTTGGCAAAAGTATTTAGGTGACTTTAGTACGGCGACATTCCAAGCCCCTGCCGTGGTTCCAGGTAAGCGTACACACGGTGGCAATTTTGATTGGGCCGTTGCTGAGATAATTATTGCTTGGGAACATTATCGTCATCACGGTGACTTACAAGTACTACAGAGACAATTCGATAGTTTACTGGAGTATATGCAGTTAGCCGAAAGTAAATTAGATAATGGCTTATTACGTATAGGCTACGGTGATTGGTGTGATCCCGTTTTAAAACCGGGTATGGGTCGAAAACGCTGTAATCCACAGCACACTTCGCCAACAATTACGAGTTCAGCTTTACTTGCTCATGGCGCCGATCTAATGAGTAAAATAGCTGCTTTACTCAATGAGGCAGATAAATCACAACAATTTACTGACTTATTCCAAGCAATCAGTGCGCAGTTCAATAAAGAGTTTTATAACCCGCAGACCGGACATTATGGTAGTCAAACCGCCGATGCAATGGCACTACGCTTTGGGATTGCGCCTGTTGATTTACGCCAATCAATCGCAGCTGCTTTAAATAAAGATGTGGTCGAGAAGTGGGGTGGTCATGGCTCTGTAGGTGCACTTGGTCAAACCTATTTATATTTAGCATTAAGCGATTACGGCTATGCGGACACTGCTTTTAATATTTTTACTGCAGATGGTTACCCTGGCTACTCATTTCAATTTGAAAAACTTAACGCGACAACTCTTTGGGAGCGAAAAGGGGTTTTAGACCCAGATCTTGATCCCGAACGTAGAAACGCCCCTGGTCGTTCATTAAACCACCCATTTCACAGTGGTTATGATGGGTGGTTCTATGAAGGGCTTGGTGGGATCCGACCATTAGATGATAATGCTGGCTTTCAGGAGTTTGAACTTCGCCCAGTATTTCCTAAAGACTTAGAATGGGTCGACGTCAGTTACCAAACTGGTTATGGAAAAATTAAAAGTAAATGGACTCAAAAAGACGGTGTCATCAAATGGGATATTGAAATTCCTAGTAATACCAGTGCTTACGTAACAATCCCTAATACGCGTAAAAAACTATACCAAGCTGGTAAGTATTCGTTTGAATTTCAAAGATATATTAAGCCTATTTAATAGAGCACACTTGTGAACAAAATCAGGTGTCTATACTTAGTGCTAGGTTCATTAGTGACTAGCCTTTACAGCACTAAGTTACTTGCTACTGAGCGTCCTTTAATTTGGCTAACAGCCAAAGAAAAGTCCATTGTTTTGAAAAAAATAGAGACTGAACAATGGGCTAAAGAGCGCTTCTTAGCTTTAAAAAAACGGGCTGATGATTTTGTTCCGACAAGTGTTGATGAACGCGTTGAGAATATAAAAAGGCTGCCATTATCCTGGCAAGAAAAAACTAATAAATTTCCTGCGTTTATCGTGCAAAAAAATGTAGGCAATAACGAACTTCGCAATCCATTACAGTTAAGCCTACAAGCGGCTATTGATTGCGGGGTTATGTATGCTTTAATTGGTGAAGATAAATATGCACACTGCGCAGCAGATATTTTATACACCGTTGTACAAGGGTTAAATAGTACAGAGATTGGTATACAGCCGGTGCATTTAAACAATCGAGGCTGGATCATACCAAAAAACCACCTTCTAGAATCCCGGATCTACGCAGCTCAAATCCCACTTATATATGACTTTGTTTATAATTACCTAAAGAAAGGTGGAAAAGTTTATGATGCACATCAAAACAAGTTTACTGTATTTGATTTCAGTGCAGCACAGCATGTGTTTACCACTTATGCGCAGTTAGCACTTGATTCTGGTCTTATTGATAATAACTGGCCTATTTTGGAGTCATCGAGTTTAGTGCATAACGCGTTAGCAATTGATGATGAGCATCTGCGCCAACACTACCTTGAACATTACCTTACCCTAGATACAGCCCATCAAGACTCTTTATCAAAAGTAGCAAAAAATTATGTAAAGGCAGGAGATATATGGCCTGAGTCTCTAGGCTATGCGATGCATGTTGGCTATTTTAGCTTATATTTAATGAACTTAATTGACCGGATTGAGCCTTCATTACAGCTTGGAAATAAGTACCCTAATATTTCCAGTGCATTATTAACCTATGAGCAATTACGCTTTCCAAATGGTGATTATCCGGCATTCGGAGATAGTCATCGCAGTCATCAAGATAACTATTTTGAATATGAATTGGCATATAAGTCAGCTGTTTTGAATAACAACAAAGCATTAATCACTAAGTTTGCTAGCAGGCTAAAGCAGTTAATTAAGACAGGCCAATATGATCGCTCAACACTGTTACCCAGACATACCTCAGCAAAGCCATACTTTGCTCCTTTAGCGCTATTGTGGCCAGAAACTGAGTTGGGGGAGCAGAAAATTGACACACCTTTAAATGTATATAACACGGTTCATATTCCATTTGCAGGGCTTTTCATTCAACGAAATTTATCCTCTGACGACCCTGTTCAAAATAGCCTTATGGCAACTATTGGTGGCGGTAGTTATGTGCATGGCCATGCGTCAGGAATTGATATGGAGTTGTATGGGCAAGGGCACGTATTAGGTTTAGAATCTGGAAAAGGCGCTTACCCTACAAATGTTCATCAAAATTATAATCGCTTATTTGCAGGCCATAATACAGTTATTAGTAATGGTGCATCAGCTTCAAAAGGTGGATGGCTACAATTGGCAACAAACCCCGTTGAAAAAGTTGTTATGGAGCCAGAAATTAATGCAAACCCAATTAGCGATAAATACTCTTTTATAACGGCTCGTTTTTATGATGAATATAATTTAGTAAAACCGGCATACCATCAGCGAACTACCGCGGTTATACGGTTAAGTGACCAGCTTGGTTATTACCTCGATATTTTTAGAGCAAGATCAGAGGCTGAAAATCAATATCATGATTATTTATATCGTAACCTTGGCGATTCGCTTGATGTAGCCACTGATGGGCAAACGATTAAGTTTCATTCTGATAAAAATCGTTTTCAACCTTTTGACCCGTCAATGATCGATAAGTGGACGCATGACCGGAATTTTGTTCACCCAGGATGGCATTTCTTAAAAAATGTGAATACCTCTTCGAAAACAGCTAAAAGTCTTACTGCAACCTTTACCGCACATAAGTTCCTAAATTCACCCGTTATGATGCAAAGCACTATTGTGGCGGGTTTGGAGCTGACATTGTCTACAGCGATTGCCCCTAAAATTAAAAGTGAAGACCCACCTTATAATAAGCACGAGATACCAATGATGGTGTTACGTCATGAAGGAGATGCTTGGCTTAACCCGTTTGTATTAACGTTTGAATCGTATCAAGGGGTTGAGCAGCCTGCTATTCAATCTACTTCTCGTCTGATGCATAACGATGTATTTAAGGGAGTCAAAGTAGTCTCTAAAGTGGGCATTTCAAATGTCACTCAATACATTTTGATCCAAGAAAATAGTAGCCAACATTATGAAAATAAAGAACTTGGCATATCATTCATCGGCTCGTTTGGGGTTATTACACTCAAAAATAATAAGTTGACCGATCTCTATATTGGTTCAGGCACGCAATTGAGTTTTCGAGACTCGTTACTGAAAGTCGAGAGTACGAGTTCATCAGCATACAAAACGTATTAACTGGTAAAAGCAGGATGCCTAATTGTGGTAGGTCTTGCTTTAAAAATAATAAAGGAAATTAAACATGGTTATCCGTACAACATTATTATCCTTATCGTTAGTTTGCACACTATCTGCTTGTAGTTCTAAACAAGCTAGTCCTCAAGCTGAGTCGACACTTTATGTTCAAACAGGCACAGATCCTCTGTGGCAAGAAGTAAAAGACAGTGACGCGTTAAGACCACATCACACTAATACTAATAAGGGGTTTAAAGGCTCTAAAATTGATGTAAATAACGCTCTTGTTGAAGTTGGTCCTTATGCGAATAACCCAATCATCCAAGACAATTTAGCGATTCATACTGTTGGCCATGCGTCAATTCGTCGTAATGAGTTCGAACGTTGGACTCGTTGGTACCAAGAAGACGGTAATACACAAGTTTTCCGCTTATTTAAAGATGAAGAAAATCTTCGAAATCAACGTGAAAATGCAGCACGCATAGAAAGCTTTAGCGTGACCGATAAGTGGGCGCCACAAGACGGCGTATGGCGAGAGTGGGAAGGGCGTTTCACTATTATAAAGTCAGCTGGATGTGCACTACCGCACATGTGCTCAATATTTCAAGCTAAAGGAAATAATGTCGACCACTGGTCTGTGATGATCCGCTTAGATGAACACGGAAATATTTGGTATGTACCGCGAAAAGAGCAGCCTGAGATAGGAAATAACAAGTACATAGTAGCTAAAAATATGAATGGTAAAGGCTTTGATGTGCGAGTAAGGGATAACGGTATAGATTACGAAGTTTATATTGATGGCAATAAAGTTGGTAATGGCCAATGGCCACGTACAGAAGAAATAGGCTTCCGCTGGGGGATATATGTTGGTCGTAGCGAAGTAACAGATGCCATTATGCTTTTTGCTACCGGTGTAACAATGCGATAAGCACTTATAAAGTAATGCTTATATAACGTATCTTAGAGGAATATCACCATGAGTAAATTGATAAGATCATTAAGTAGTTTTGTTAATAGGGCAAATAAAGTTCATGTAAGTCTATTTTCTGTTTTTATATTTTTAGCAGGTTGTGCAGAACATAATCAGCACTCTACTGAATCAGAATCTAGCAAAGTTGTAGCGCAAGTAGCTGCTCCGATACAGTTAAAAGTGGGGGAAGGGTTTGTCAATCCACTTGGTTATTATGAACAACGGCCACGTTTTAGTTGGAAAATACCCCAGTACGGCAAAGCTCAGTTTCAATCTGCTTATCAAATTCAGGTTGCGACTTCAGCTAAATTTCTTGATACCCAAGTTATTTGGGATAGCGAAAAGGTTGTCTCAGACAATAGCGCTTGGATAAGCTATCAAGGTAAAAAGCTATTGTCTCGTCAAAAGGTTTATTGGCGGGTAAAAATGTGGGATGAAAATGATCAAGCTTCTAAATGGAGTGAGGTTAACCACCTTGAAATAGGTCTATTGAATAATGATGACTGGCAAGCAAAATGGATAGGCCATCCAGATGCTAATGAGTTTGATGAAGATAGTGTGTTTAATCGAACCGTCAAAGGTGGGCGTTTCCCCGCACCTAATAATAAATACTACCGACCACACTACTTACGCAAGGGTTTTAGTTTAGATAAAGACATCTATCAAGCACGGTTATACATCACATCAAAAGGTGTATTTAAACCTTTTATAAATGGTAAAGCCATTAGTAATGATGTGATGACTCCCGGTTGGACTCCTTATCACAAACGTATCGAAACACTCACTTATGATGTGACATCACATTTAAAAATAGGTGAAAATACATTAGCTGCAATTGTTGCTGAAGGTTGGCACAGCGGAAGAATATTCCACCCAACAGAGCAGCAGTATATGTTACCTATGCGCTTATTGGCGCAATTAGAAGTCACATTTACAGATGGCACTCAGCAAATCGTTGCATCAAATAAAGATTGGCAATCGACTGACCAAGGCCCAATTCGCGAAGCGAGTAATTATGATGGGGAAATTTATGATGCTAATTTTGAACTAACTAATTGGCACAGCGCTGACTTTGATAAAAATCAAGATGCAGATAAATGGCAAAAGGTTATTACGGAACCACTTGAACAACATGTGTTATTGAAGCCTAAGCGTCATTCTACGGTTCGTGAAACGTTAACTATTCCAGCAGTAAAGATTGTTAGCCAGAAAAATGGCATAACAATTTTTGATATGGGGCAAAATATGGTGGGAGTGCCAGAAATCAATATTCCTGTCATTAAAAATCAGCAAGTCAAATTACGTTTTGCAGAAGCTATTGATAAAGGTGAGTTTGCCGTAACGAACTTACGTTCGGCAAAAGCTACCGATCTCTATACTCCAAACAAAACGGGGGTGGTCCGTTATCAACCAACCTTTACCTTTCATGGCTATCAATTTGTTGAATTATCTGGTTATGACCAAGCTTCCACACCTACGCTTGATTGGGTGAAAGGGAAAGTATTGCATTCCGATTTTGAGGTTTATGATAATTTCACTAGCACTAACGCTGATCTAAACCAGCTTTCAGATAATGTATCTTGGGGCTTACGCGGAAACTTTTTAGATATTCCAACCGATTGCCCACAGCGGGATGAACGTTTAGGTTGGACTGGTGATGCGCAAGTTTTTGCTCAGACATCAATGTATAAAGCAGACGTTTATGGTTTTTGGGCTGCTTGGCTTGAAAGTGTTCGTGAAGAGCAAAGTATCGATGGCATGGTGCCAAACTTTGTACCTTTTCGTAATTTCTTAACTAGTTTGACAGGTTCTGCATGGGGAGATGCTGCTACTATTGTGCCTTGGGAGCTTTATCAGTTTACTGGCGACAAAACCATTCTTGCAGAAAACTACATCATGATGAAACGTTGGTTGGGTTATCATACATTTAACAGTTATCAGCATATTTCTACCATGAGTAGCCATGGAGACTGGCTACAACCTTTCACCAGTGATGGTAATAATGGTGGCGACACTCACAGAGATTTAATTGCAACGGCTTATTACGCCTATTCAGCAGATATTGTTGCTAAAACGGCTCGCATTCTAGGTTACCACACTGATGCTGATCAATATGAGGTTTTGTTCAATAATATTAAACGCAAGTTTCGAGATTACTTCTTTGATGAAAACTTGTTACTTCGCACCAATATTATCAAACCGCCGATCTACAATAATGGCAGTGAAAGACAAGGCCCAACAAAAAAAATATCACCTAAAACCACACAAACCAGTTATTTGCTGCCCCTCGCTTTTGATCTGTTTGCTGTTGAAGAACAAAATCAAGCGGTTGAACAGTTGGTTACTTTAATTGAAAAAAGCGATCGTCATTTACGCACTGGATTCTTAGGTACGCCACTATTAGCGCCAGTATTACAAAAATTTGGTCATAGCGATCTCATGTACGAGATTTTATTTAAAGAAAGCTATCCATCATGGTTTTATTCGATAAAAAACGGCGCTACTACCACCTGGGAGCGTTGGGATTCTTACTCGCTAGAAATTGGTTTTAATGGTGAGAAAATGAATTCGCTTAATCACTATGCTTACGGCGCTATTGCTAGTTGGTTTTATCGTGGAATGCTAGGTATTGAACAAACTCAGCCTGGCTTTAAACATTTTAAAGTTGAGCCGCAGTTTACTGACAAGCTGTCTACGGTGAATGGTAGCCATCCCACCCCGTATGGCGATATAGCTGTTAGTTGGGCTATCACTGATGGGCAACTCATCATGTCTTTAACCGTCCCCAAGAATACAGAGGCTAGATTAGTTTTACCAAAAATCGAAGACATAGCTGTGATCCGTAATCGCTCAATAGCGGTCTCAGAAAGCGAAGTACTGCTCCCAGGCGAGTATGAAATTCGCGGAACTGTCGCATTTTAAATTAGATTACCGGTCATTTTAATTTAGCTAGCGTGCATAAGTAAGTGGCGCTAACTATGATTGAAAATGACCGATTTATACATTTGGTTAATGCCCTCCCTTTCTATTCTTAGCCTAATAAACACGGTATACCTGCAAGGAAAACATCCTTATTGCATTTTAATTGGTGATTCATCACTTACAATTTGACATTATCGCTCAATATGGGTCAATATCAGTCAAATTGGTGTGCCCTGTTTATGTAAATTTAACTTGCGATAAAAAGCAGAGCCTTGCAGGCAAACTATTGGGAATAGCGAAGGAAACTTGTTAATTGCTCCTAGGGTGCAATTTTCAGCATGTGACAGGTATAAATATTAAATTCGCTCAAATAAAAATTATTAAAAATTGAACGTGAGTTAAAGGGGGTTCTATGAAAAAAAGTTTAACTAAAAGTGCATTGGCCATATCAATATTATTTGCGCTACCGGCCTGTAATGCACTTGAAGGGAATAAGCAATTACTAGCAGACGATGCGGCTTTTTGTAGTGCAGCACTGGATAAAGCACAACTACAAATGGATGACTTTAGAAAAGCTTATACTAACCCTACAAAAATTCCTACCTCATACAGTGATGGTAAAGTGAACTTCATTAACCCAATGGGATGGACCAGTGGTTTTGTTGCGGGCAGCTTTTGGTATATTTATGAACATAGTCAGGATAAAAGTTGGCTTGATACTGCGACTGAATGGACGAATGCATTAGAGAATATGCAGTTCAACCGTAAAACGCATGACGTAGGTTTTATTATGAACAATAGCTTTGGTAACGGATTAAGGCTAACGGGCAATCAAAGTTATAGCCCTATTTTGGTTAGTACAGCTAAGACACTAATGGAACGTTATAATCCGGATATAGGCACTACATTCTCATGGAGCTGGGGAACATGGGAATTTCCGGTCATTATCGACAATATGATGAATTTAGAGTTGCTATTTAACGCCTCGATAGCGACTGGCGATAAGAAATATTATGACGCGGCAGTCAGCCATGCGACAGTCACAATGAAGCACCACTTCCGTGACGATTATAGTTCGTATCATTTAGTAAACTATAGCCGCGACACTGGTTTGCCTATATCAAAACAGACATTTCAGGGGCTGACGGATGACTCTTCTTGGTCAAGAGGTCAAGCCTGGGGAGCGTATGGTTATACAATGGTATATCGATATACTAAAGATGAAAAATTCTTAAACCATGCCCGTAATATCGTTAACTACCTACTTACTCATAAAAATATGCCTGAAGATTTAGTGCCGTATTTTGATTACGACGCGCCAGAACATCCTGATGTTATTAACTACCGAGACTCTTCAGCTGCATCATTATTAGCTAGTGGTTTAATTGAATTAGCTAACTATGTTGAAGAAGACGAAGCTGCTCGCTACCGCAAAGCGGCGATGACAATGTTACGCAGTTTAAGTTCGTCAGAATATTTAGCCGCAAAAGGTGAAAATGGACACTTTTTGTTAAAGCAAGCAACGGGCCATTACCCTGCTGGTAAGGAGCTAAATGCGGCATTAAATTATGGCGATTATTACTATTTAGAAGCACTTAATCGCTGTAAAAGTTTATAGGTTTTTCGAATAACCAAGAATAAAACATTCACACACAATAATTTAGGAACTTACGATGTTTGCAATTAACAGCAAAATGAGTTGGAAAATGCCATTACGATCCCTAAGTGATAAGCCTTGCTTAGCTGTAATGTCTGTTATTTTAGTTGTACTGACAACATTTAGAGTGTCAGCTGCTGAGGTTGAGCGCCCGTCAATTTGGGTAACAAATTCAGAGCGCCCAGAGATTTTAAACAAAATAAAAACCGAGCCATGGGCTGAGTCTTTATTTGAAGAGCTTAAACACCGTGTTGAGCCAATCGCTTCACTTAATAAAGAAAAACGTCTAAAACCGCTAGAAGAGTTGCCACTAATTTGGAGTGAAGATAAGTCTCAAGCCCCGACTTTACCTAATTTCTTAGTGAAAGATGGTGGTACTAAAGAGCAGCTAACACGCGTTGTTAAAGCACTTCAAGACGGTGTTGATTGTGGTGTGATGTATTATTTAACTCAGGAAGATAAATACGCCGCCTGTGGTGCTGACATTCTCAATACATATACCAACGCATTAATGCTAATGAAGGTCCATAAAGAAGGCGCTATGAATTCAAGTTGGATGTTCCCTGGTGATCATCTTTACGAAGCGCGCGTAATTGGTGCACAGCTGCCAATTATTTACGACTTTGTTTATCCGTATTTGAAGTCAGGAGGTAAGGTTTACGATCTGCAATCGAATAGCTTAGTCGCGTTTGATTTTGCTCAAGCACAAAGTGTATTTAAAACGTATGTTTGGTTAGCATTAAACAAAGGGTTATTGGACTCAAACTGGCCAGTTCTTGAGTCATCAAGCTTAGTACATAATACGTTGGCTTTAGATAACCCAAAAGAAATTGCGAAAAACCTGCCTTATTACACACATGTGGATACTAAGCATCAAGCCTCTTTGAAAACAGTAGCTAAAAGCTTTGAAAATGAAGGGGATATATGGCCTGAATCTTTTCAGTATTCAAAACATGTTGCAGCGTTTTCGGTGTACTTAATGACTTTACTTGACCGCTATGACCCGACACTAAAGTTGGGACAAAAATATACCAATATTCCTGCGGCATTTACATCATATTATGATCTTCAATATCCTAATAATGAATACCCCTATATTGGTGATGGTCACCGTACTTATAAACCAGAGTATTCTGCTTTAGAAATGTCATTGTTGTTAGCAAAATTAAATAACAACGAAAAACAGATAAATGACTTTAGTAATTACCTCGCTTCGAGCATAAATGCTGGCGTATATGTTCGTGGGCATCTGCATAAGCGTTCTTATGGCGCGAGCCCGTATTACACGCCATTACAGTTATTATGGTTTACCAAAGAAATACAAAGCAGCCAAGAAGTAGACGTAGCACCACCACGCCCTAGAACTAAGCGTCTAGAATATGCTGGTATGAATATTCAACGTAATATTAGTAAAATTGACCCCGTTAAAAATAGCTTGATGGCATTTGTTGCTGGTGGGTCTTATATTCATGGTCATGCCTCTGGCATGGATATGGAGCTATATGGTCAAGGTCACGTACTTGGTGTCGATGGTGGTAAAGGTACTTATAGAACACCAATTCATGAAAACTATTATAGATTGTTTGCAGCGCATAACTCTGTAATTAGTAATGGTGCATCAGCCTCTAGTGGTGATTGGATCAACTTAGGTATTAACCGTGTGACATCTATTGCTATGGAGCCTGCAGCAGGTGAAAAAGGAGTCTCAGATAAGTACTCATTTAATACTTCTTCTTTCTATGATGAGTTTAATAAAGTATCACCAGCAGACCACCAGCGTACTTTAGCTTTAATTAAGCTCTCTGACACGAAAGGGTACTACCTTGATATTTTTAGAGCTAAAAGCAGTCATCATCAAGAATTTCATGACTATGTATACCACAACATTGGTGATCACGTTTCTATCACCTCACATGCCAAAGAAGTAGGTTTACGACCAGATGCTGAGAGATATCAAGCTGCGAGTAAAACTCCTTGGGTTAAACATAAAGACTATCAACACCCAGGCTGGCATTACTTTGAAGATGTTAAAACAGCTAAAAAATCTTCACAGCAATATGAGGCAACGTTTACAGCGAGTAAATTAGGGGATAAATCAATTGCGATGCGTGCGTTGATCCCTGCAGGGCTTGATGTAGAACTTACTACTGTAAACGCACCGCAAGCTTATGGCGCGTCTGCACCATATAATAAAAAGCCATTACCAACGTTTGTAATGCGTCATCAAGGTCAAACGTGGAGTAACCCATTTACTGTTGCGTATGAATCTATCACTGAAGGGGAAGACTATGCGGTTAAGTCTGTTGAGCGTATCTTTTCTAATGGTGAATTCAAAGGTGTGAAAGTAAGTGCTCACGTCGATGGCAGATCTTTAATCCAATATATTGTTCTTCAAGAGAATAATGATGACGTGTATGAAGATGCATCATTAGGGATTCATTTTCAGGGGCAGTTTGCTGTTGTTACTTTAAATGACCAAAGTGAACTTGTTGATATGTATATTGGCAAAGGCAAAAGTTTACGATTCAAAGATCACTCACTTAGCTCGTATTTTAAAAACTCGGGTTATCTGAAAATTTAATTTTTAACGCGTGAACTTTGAAAGCGGTGGGGTGTGGTTTTTATTAATTTTAATAAAATCACGCCCGACTCAAGTGAATCAGGGCCAAGTACTACTCTTTGTTAATCACTTTTAAATCATTTCTTAGTTGATGCATCAATAAACTCAATTTTTAAGTGTCTCATTATGCAATTATCAACACGACGCCAATCGTTTACCTTTGATAGCTTTAAAAAGGTAATAGCGATAAATATCATTTTTACATCGGGAATTTTAATTTCTGCATGCTCTTCAACAACTCATACTGACGACGAGCAAGCTTTTTTAAACCAAAGAGCGGCTTTGATTGAGAAATACTCAGCAACAGATAATGTTTTTGCTGCTTTAAAAGCACAAGTTGATCCTAGCCAGCAAGAAAGTAAAGAGTATTGGCGTTGGCGGGTAGATCAGTATCTATATGGCCAATACCCAGAGTACCAGCCAATTTATGATACATATTCACAGAATAAAACTTTCCATCAAATTTACGATTTACCACCGGAGAATTTAGGACCTAAAAATACTTTACCCACATCTGTACCTGATTTGCCTGAAGGATTTTTTACCGACAACTTACAAGGAAATCCACATACTGGCTGGCATGATGTAATTGGTGACAAAGTATATATTACTTATCAAGGGCATTTAACAGACCCTTATATTGCTAGTTATGATCTTAAAACACAGCAATGGGATGGACCTTATAAAGCAGCTGAAAGTACCCTTTCAAAAGGCGATAGAAAAATTGACAGTCATGGTCGGCCAATTATTGAACAGGATAGCAAGGGGCACTTTCATATTATTTATGGGGGACATGGCGGTGAAAGGGAGGACGGGTTAAATCCGTTGTCAATTGATACGCCTCATGCTGGCGGTAGGATGCTGCATGTAATGTCAGAAAAACCAAATGATATCAGTAAGTTTGTATACGTGAATGACATCACACCGTTCGCTTCATATACCGCGAGCGAAAAAATGGCTAATGGTGATATTTATCTATTTACTCGAGCGGGCACGCATAAATCGCCATGGGTATATTACAAAATGAAAAATGGGGAGCAAACTTTTGAGCCTCCCGTCGTTATCACTATACCAACCCCGCAGGTAGAAAACCCTATTAATGTAGACACCTTTTATATTAATCCCATGAAAGTGTCGGATACGGAAATAGTGATCAGTTCTTTATGGCATGAATGCAACTTCTTAGAGGTGCATGACAAGTCAACGTATAGTCGTATTAACGCTTATTATATGAAGCTGGATACTACAACTGACACATTCTATAACGCCGAAAACGAAAAGTTAACGTTACCAATTACGTTAGAAGTCGCAAATCAAAAAACACTTGCCTTTGATTCTACGCAAAGAGAAGAAACTCCCTTTACTACAGCCCCTCTTATTCTGTCTGACAAAGCTCCAGCTGTTGCTTATCAAGCGCGAACTAAAGACTACAGAGAATGGCGAATGACAGTCTTTAAAGATGGTCAATGGGAGCATAGTAAACCCATGCCTGGCACTGCTAACAGAACCTTAGTTGACAGTGAAAACAACACGATATCAAACATAGGAAAGCTAGAAATATTAACTAAAGAACCTAATCGCTATACAGCGGCTGTCACTTATAAAGACCGGCAAGGTAAAGCAGTTTTTGCTATTGCAAAAAGTGATGATGCTCAACGTTGGCGCATTGACCAAACTTACTTAAATCTAGCTAAATCAAGAATCGAAATGGAAACTGTAAAAGCCAGCAATGGTCAAGGAGTGGCTGTTTTACTCAACGTTAAAAAAGGCAGTGCACAGCGTCTGTATCTATGGCGTGATGGTCAGTTTCGTCCACGCTAATTAATACATACTCTTTATTTGCAGAGGACGTATGAGTTGTATTCATCCCCTTTGCTTATATAAGACGACAGTGTTGCAGATTAAAATATTAAAGGATAATTACTATGAAAATTATTTTTAAAAATAGCAAGCTAGTTTACAGCTTTATACTGCTTATGAGCTCGTTGTGTATAAGTTCTAAAGGCGCAGCAGCTGAGGAAGTCAAAACAACCAAAATTACAGAAAAACAAAATATTGTGATGATAGTGATTGACGACCTTAGACCGGTGCTTGGCGCATATGGAGATGAAAAAGCGTATACCCCCAATATTGATGCCTTAGCGAAAGAGGGGGTTACGTTTGACTATGCATATAGCAATGTACCGGTGTGTGGAGCATCTCGAGCAAGTATGTTGACTGGCTTAAGACCCACAAAAAACCGTTTCATCGACTATAAAGCGATGGCAGAGAAAGATGCGCCTAATGCAAAATCACTGCCGCAAGTTTTAAGAGAGTCTGGCTACCATACAATTGGTTTGGGTAAGATTTTTCATAATGCTAAAGATTTAGCAACAGTGAGCTGGAGTGAAAAAATACAGGTATCTGGTATGCCTCATGCAACAATGTTAAACCCAGATTCGAAAAACTATATTAAAGAAAATACTCACGTTGAATGGCTAAAAAATGGTCCTTGGTACGAAACCGCTGATGTGCCTGATGAAGCATACCCAGATGGCAAAGTTAAGCAAAAAGCATTACAAGCTCTAACGCGGTTATCAGCAGAACAACAACCGTTTTTTATGAGTGTGGGTTTTATCAGACCACATTTACCTTTTTATGCACCGAAAAAGTATTACGATTTGCACCCAAAAGAAAAATTCACTCCCTTTTTCTTTCGTGAGCGTCCTCATTTAGCGCCTAGTTCTTTACGTGGCTCAGGTGAGATTCACACCTATCACTTTAAAGATTATGAGTATAATAGTGATGCATTCCACCTTTCTTCAATTCAAGGCTATTATGCTTCAGTCAGTTACATTGATGCATTAGTGGGTGACATTGTTGATAAAATAGATGATCTTGGTTTACGTGATAACACAACAATCATGTTGATCAGTGATCATGGTTTTCAGCTTGGCGAGCATAATTTTTGGACTAAGCACACTTTGTTGGACACTTCATTACGTATACCTATGATTGTTTCTTCGCCACATGCAGTGAAAAATCAAAAAACTAATGCATTAGTTGAGCTCATTGATATTTTCCCTACTATCACAGAAATAGCTAATATCAATCCATCAATAAAAATTGATGGGGAAAGCTTTGTTGATGTCCTAAAACAGCCAGATCGTGTACATAAAAAACAAGTATATAGCCGCTTTAAAACAGGGGACTCTATCATCACAGATAATTATATTTTCTCGTCTTACATCACAGAAGATAACAAGATTGAGGAAATGCTATACGATCACTCAGAAGATCCTCACGAAATAAATAACGTCGTTAATGACCCGCGTTATCAAAAACAAGCTGCTGCGTTAAGAGAGCAGTTAACAGCTTGTATAACGCTACGTAATTGCAAAACTAACTAATGGCTTGATGCTACCGTTGTCTAGTGAATCTCCTAGGCAACGGTAATATAAGAGTTAAATCAAATTTTATTTCTATACCATAAAATAACTAGAGTTGAACATGAAACAATCATCAACAGTAATAAGTTTGGTTAGTTTATTAGTATTAATGCTAATAAATACAACTAAAGTACATGCGAACACTACAGTTGCTCAAAGCACTAATATCGAGAACAACAGCAAGCCAAATATCATTTTTTACTTGGCTGATGACCAAGACATTACAGATTACGGTGTATATGGTAACGAGAAAGTTCATACACCAGCCATTGATAAGTTGGCACAAGAGGGGATGCTTTTTAATCGAGCATTTACAGCACAAGCTATATGTGCGCCAAGTAGAACGCAACTTTTTACTGGTAAATATCCTTTAAAAAATGGTGCATTTGCAAACCATACTCCAACTAAGCCAGATATTTCCTCTGTTACTAAGCAAATGAGAGAGTTAGGTTACCAAGTTGTATTAGCGGGTAAAAGCCACGTAAAGCCAGCCAGTGTGTATGATTGGGACCAAGAGTGGGAACCAGTACCAAAAGAAGGTGTTCCGCGAGACTATATTCCACTTGAAAATATTGAACGCTACTTTAAATCTGCTACAAAACCATTTGTTATGTTTATTACCTCTAAGTATCCGCATGGCAAGTACTTTGATGTAAAGAACCCAGAAGTAGAAGATATTAAGTTTCATCCATTTGATAGTCACCTTAAATCAGATAAAGCCTATATTAAGAAAAGAGCAGGCTATTATCGCAGTATTGCTGAGGATAATACGCAAATCGAACACGTCTTAAAAATGGTTGATAAATACTTAACAGACAACACCTTATTTATATACAGCGCAGATCATGGGGTATCTGGTAAATTTACAGTTAAAGACATCGGTTTAAATGTACCATTTGTAGCACGATGGCCGCGGGTTATTAAACCTGGGTCTACTTCAGGGCAATTGATCCACTATACAGATGTATTGCCTACCTTTATGGATATTGCTGGTGGCAAGCAAGACTCAAGTATGGATGGGAAAAGCTTCTTACCTATTCTTGAAGGTAATGATGCTCCAATTCATCAGTATGTATACGGCATACGAACTAATCAAAATATTATCAACGCGCATATTTTTCCATCTCGTATGATCCGTGATAAACGCTATAAGTACATTCGTAATTTTAACGCACTTGAAGTTTTGGATAAAAACTTAACCGATAACCCTAATATTAATGTGTTTATTCGCCAAGGTGCTATGAAGCATAAAGATGAACCTTTTGAAGAGTTATATGATTTAGACAACGATCCATTTGAGCAAATAAACTTAATTAATGACCCTCAATTACAAAACGTAAAACAACGGCTAAAAACACAATTATTCAGCTGGATGGCAGAGCAGGGTGATATCTTGGATGAGCGACTTGGAAACCTGCCTATCATAAGTGCACCATTATTTAAGTTAGATCAAAATAGACCGCCACTGAGAACCAGTGTGAGTAAAGAGCATCAAAATATATTAAAGCCAGAGGATTACTATGTAATCGAGCATTGGGAAAATAAAAAATAAAAACAACCGAAGGGGCAAGTTGATATAGTGCTTTTATATCCTCTTTGTTGCTTGGCCCAGATTATTGGTTACTAGCGAGGCTCCTTTTGATACGGTATAAGCTAGGGTATATGGGCACCAAGCGGTAAAGTTGCGCAGTAACAACCAGCTGTTTGTGTTTCTCAACATTTAGATAAACAATTCTTAACCCTCGAATAGGGTTGCTGAAACCTGAAAAACTTAAAATTAGAATATAAGGTGAATTAAAGTGAGTAACTGCTTTCATTATGCTTTTAAAGTTAAAGATATTGCTAGTACAAAAGACTTCTACATAAAAGTATTAGGGTGTCCAGAGGGAAGGTCGACTGATAGTTGGGTTGATTTTGATTTGTATGGAAATCAATTATCTGCACATGTGGGGGTTGTAGATAAAGAGCTCGACTATTGTGGAAAAGTGGACGGAGTATCGGTGCCAATACCACATTTTGGTTGCATACTTACTTCAGCTCAATTTGATGAGCTGGCAGAAAGGCTGGAGAAAGCAAAGGTGAAATTCATTATAAAACCTCAAATTAGATATGAGGGCAAAAGCGGTCAGCAAAAAACAATGTTTGTGCTCGATTATAGTGGAAACCCTTTAGAGTTTAAGTCATTTGAGAATGATGACGAGCTATTTAAATCCTAATATCTGAGTGGTATTTTCGGACAGTTTTGTCGTGATAGTTGTTTGGAATACATATAATCACCTATATCGATGATTATAATTTTAAAGTTATTGAAGTGTAGAGATAAAATTAATCATTCCACACTGTGGAATGATTAAATGCGACTGACTCAGTTGCATAGGTCAGACAAAATTAAACTTGCAGCGCTTTATATTTTTTTACCATATCCTGATCAATCTCCTTGATTAGATTAGGTGACAAGCCTAGATGTTTGGCCTCATGACTAAACAAGCGTGTTGTTTCAAATATTTCTTCAGCCATAAGAAAAATCGCTTTTTTTGAAGATAACCCCGACTGAGCAGCTAACTGGTCAAGTGCGCTCTTGGGTGTTTGGCCATTACCACCAAATGCCGTCATATGCTCTTTGTAAGAGTTAGGGCTGTATACAATGTCGTAGAAAGGCGATAACGTCCAGTTATCGGCGTCACTGGCAAGAAAACTGAAGTTCTTGGAGTGATCATCTTGGTTAACAGTCAGGTAATTAAACAAGCAGCGCTTAATGAGCTTCTGAGACTCAGTGATACTGCACATGATGCGCGTAGCTTTAACTAAATCAATATAATCCAAAGAAGGCTGTCGAAACGGTGCATCTAACAACCCACACGCAGAAATCATATGGACTCGACCGCCTTGCTCGGTGCAATCGAATCGTTCCTGCTCTAGCCAAAATCGTCCATTACCCGTATCAATCAAATTAAAATCAGGAACCTCAATGCCGACATTACGGGCCATCTGCATGTAGCAATATTCGACTAATGATTCAGAATGCTTCAAGTCAAACTTTTCAGACGTCAGCTTAACGATAAGCTTTGTACCTGGCGCGTCATCTAATGTTGAATATTCCCCATTTGATAAACGTGTTATGTTCATTTTGGGCCTAGCACCACCCGAACCACCAGTATTCATTAAGTGCTCAAGCAGAGCTGACTCGGTGCCTTCAAACTCTTCAATCGCAGCGCGGCCAAGGGTAATGATATCAATTGACTCTTTGGACTCATCAAGTAAATCTAATTCTGGCTCATAGCTCAACGCACCCATGCATCTGTCACCTAGGTAAGCCAAACGCTCTAACGCGGTAATTTCCTTTGGGTTATGGTTGTTCTGTCTAAATACACGATCCATGAGATAAAGACCCCAACCATCGGGGAGACTATCCCCAAAAACCCCATGAATGCCGTAATGCGGCTCTCTAGGCGCAGCTTGCAGGCTTGTATCTGCCTTTAAATTAAATGGAGCTAGAGAGGTTGGGTGAGCACCTAAATAATCCTCATCAAATTGAAAAAAGCTTTGCTTTCTATTTTCAACGAGCTTGCCAACAAGTACTTTTTCACCTGTGCTAAGCGTTCGTTTTACGGTTAGTGCTGATTCAAGCATGTTTGAGCACATCCTCTATTGATTTAAATTCAGGCTCAGACGACTTTGTCAGGTTTTTCACTTTTTTCAAGTCACCGACTGTTTCATAAAGCATGAGGAACTGACGCAATGAGATGTTGCCAGATGATTCAAACTTGCGGATTGTCGCGTAAGGTACGCCAGAGAGATCAGCCAGCTTTTGAACACTGAGTTTATCCTTTTTTCGAGCTGATTTGATAAACTCTTTGAGATCCATCTGTAAGTCATAAGCGGTATAAAGGGATAACATACAGTCCTCTAAAAATTGCTATTATCTTATCGATTATAGCACAAATATTGATTTTATTGCTATCACTGTAGCAGATTGGTTTGTGGCTGGTGTTGTTTTATAGCATAAATGATAGTGCTAGCGCTATCATTTATGCTACAATGGTAGCATTTTGGAGGTATTTTCATTTTTATTTACTATCATGGTAACAGATCTAAAGGCTGATGCCTTTCTGGTATACAAGCTAGGAATCTAACATTGGGCTAAGTTGAAATGTCGGCTTAAAAAGTTCGCGGGTGTTCCTCACTTGTTATTCAATATCCGGAATTAGTTGACCACAATATTTGCATGCAACCTGAATAACAAAGTTGGTATCTTTTGGTTTGTTGAAAACACATTATTTAGATAAAAAACTATTTAAGAAGCATATTTTGAATGACATAAAAGCAAATCCTTCTTAAGTAACAAAGGCTAAGTTTTACAGACCCTCATTAATTATTGCTTAATCAGGTTTAATTAATATGGTTTAAAACAAGCTTAATGACCTTTTCTTAGGCTTTTACGTGTTAATTTTTACCTAAACAAATGATACACTGAGGTCAAATTCACTCAATAAGGTGTAAAACAAATCATGAAAATAGCGTTAATGATGGAAAATAGCCAAGCGGCTAAGAACCCAGTAATTTTAAATGAGCTTGAAGCTGTGGCTTTGCCATTAGATCACAGCGTGTTTAACGTTGGTATGAACGGTGAAAACGATCATCACTTAACTTATATTCATTTAGGTATTATGGCGGGTATTTTACTTAACGCTAAAGCGGTCGATTTTGTTTTTACTGGTTGTGGCACTGGGCAAGGGGCGATGATGTCTTCAAATGCCCATGACGGAGTGTTTTGTGGTTATTGTATCGACCCTTCTGATGCCTTTTTGTTTAATCAGGTAAATAACGGTAACGCATTAGCGCTTCCTTTTGCGAAGGGGTTCGGTTGGGGCGCTGAATTAAATGCGCGTTATATCTTTGAAAAAGCACTTACTGGTGAGCGCGGTGCTGGTTACCCTGTTGAGCGCAGAGAGCCGCAGGTTCAAAATGCCTCAATTCTAACGCAAGTGAAGTCAGCTTTAGTTAATCGCAGTTACGTTGAATCATTGAAAAATCTTGATCAAGAACTAGTTAAAACTGCTGTATCAGGTGAACGTTTCCAAGCGTGTTTATTTGACCATGGCCAAGATCAAGACATTATTGATTATGTTAAGTCTTTATTAGCTTAATAACCGGTTGGCATTTTATTGCAGACGGTAAATAATGGCCCTTAAGTTAGTACTAACTTAAGGGCCATTTTTATTTATAACATTTTTGATCACTTACCCAGTCTTTATTGATTTCAGCTGGTGGTGTGTCTAACGATGTCTTTGCTTCATTGACAATTACTTTCCTTATCGAATCACTTAATAACACCCACCTTTTTGCTGTTAAATTACTTGCCTCAAGTTTCTTAGTCAGAATTAAAACTGCGTTACGCAGTTATTTTCATTGCTGCAACTTGGGCTTAAGGGAGTTGTCTAGTTAAGATTGTGCTCAAAATACAAGCAATTAACAGTTTGTTAATTTGCTGATATTCAATTACAATCATATTTACTCAATTTAGGTCAATAAAAATAGCTATTACAAATTACCGACTTTTATCAAAATAGAGAAATAAACAATGAGAAAACTATTAATCCCTTGCATTATTTTAAGCACTTTTTTAAGCGTAGCTTGCAGTAAGACCACTGCACATTTGGAGGGGGAAACAAAAGAATATTCTTCAGAGCAAATGATAAAAGGCGAATTTGAACCCCTGAATCCTCCTAAAGGTCGTTTGGCTGTAGTTATAGATGGTAACTCTCCTGATCCCGATGATATTGGCGCAACACCTGTAATGCTGGCGCTTTTACAAAATACCGGTTTATCTAGTCGCCTTGTTCATTTATCTCATTCCTGCGATTTAGATCCTTTTAGAAACAAAGCGCGATATCAAATAGATGCCGAAAATGAGATGCGCCGACAAAATAAACTAGATGAGCTAAGTCGCAGAGGTATTGATTTATTTGGGCCATTTAATAATTTACGCAGTTTTTATAATTGCAGGGCCGACCAAGTAGGGGCAACACAAGATTTAGTTGATGCAATTAACACATCATCTATTGATAATCCGCTGTGGATAATTGAAGCTGGCGAACCTGATCTTATAGGTTATGCACTGGAAGCTGCAGAAAAAAGTAAAATACAGCATGTTCATGTTGTTTCTCATCACCCTGCAAATGATAACAGTGGTGATTTTTTTACTTGGCAGCAAATTTTAGATTTTGGTGTAAAAGAACACCAAATAGGAGATCAAAATGTTGCTCTACAAGGGCCTATAGCTGATTGGGATTGGGCCAAAAACCATTCAGATAGCGGCATTGCATTTATTTGGGAAATGATGGCTTACGCTGAGAAAGATGGTGTTGTTCCTTTTCAAACTAATAAATTTGATTGCTCTGATGCAGGGATGATTTATTGGTGGATAACGGGTGCTGATAATGGTGGTAATAAACACTCCACACCAAAAGAAATAAAAGACGTATTACTGTTAAATACCGTTAATAAAAGCTAAAAGTTTGAGACCCAAAATATGAAATTAAAGCTTTTCCACTTACCGCTCATTATAGCGAGTATTGCAGCTACAACGACAAACATTTATGCGGAGCAGGTTTATCACGAGGATGCAGGCTTCGTGGTCATAGAAGCAGAAAACTTTTCAACCCAACATCTAGATGATAAGAGGCGATGGCTGGTGTTTTCAAAAAATACGCCAGCTCATAATTTCGCTGATGCAGATCAAGCTCATTATCATGACGCTAGTAACGGTTCCTATATTGAAATACTTCCCGATACCCGCAGTAATCATCACGAAGCGCTAGTTAGAAATGAGAACTTCACAAATGATGCCGGCACAATGGCAGTGCTAAGTTATCCCGTTTATTTTGAAACACCCGGAAGATATTACGCTTGGGCAAGAGCATACAGTACCGGCAGTGAGGATAATGGGGTGCATTTAGGTATAAATGGGCAGTGGCCAGAATCAGCGAAGCGCTTGCAACTATGCGAGGGAAAACATGCTTGGACATGGTCTTCTGCACAGCGAATTGAAACAAATCATTGCGGTACACCCAATACCATTTATGTTGATATACCCCATAAAGGCGTTCATACCATTATGATATCAATGCGCGAAGATGGCTTTGAGCTTGATAAATTACTCTTAACTAAAGACAAGGACTACATACCTGTAGGCAAAGATAAATCAGAAACCCTAAGTAGCCCGAAGCCATTACAAGAGAAAACACAACTATTAGAAATAACTGATTACACGCGGGTTTTATACGCTATAGACGACTTTAAGATAGAAAATACGGGTGAAATTCCCTATTACCAACATAAAGCAGAGAATGCTTTGGCTATAAATGCGGTGAAAACTGCTTACAGAAATAAATTTGCGCGTGCAGAATATATTGTACAGGCCAAAGAAGCCGGAAGCTATATTCTTAACTTAGTAACATTGGCAGAAATAGACGGCGAGTCGACATATCTTGTTTCAATAAACGACAAAGTGATTGGCGAGTTTACTAACCCTGAAACGAGTAATGATTACCAAGAAATATACTTTAGCATGCAAAGGGTTGAACTAACTTCAGGCGATATAATAAGCGTTTCTTCTAAAGCCGTCACCAATGGTAAAGTTCCTGAAAACGGAGGGACCGCATATGCCAGAGGCAGATGGCGTGCGCTAGTACTTAGCAGAATTAATTAATGACGTATTTATTGTTGCCGTGATTTGTTGTGCGCGGCGCAAATCGAAATACCATTTACTCCAATCAGGTAATGCTTGCGCTTGTTTTTGCAACATTACCACCGATTCGCCTTGATCAAGCATAATAATAGTCTGGTTTTGCGAGGAGTTTTGGCACAAAAAAGGGCTAAAACGATTCTTAAGCATAAATAGAGACAATACTTATTTAAGGTGGCGATATTTACTGTTACGCCATAGTTTCAATTGAATTTGATTGAAAATGATATATTGTGACTGTTGTGAGAGCGAATTGTTACATATTTAATATAAATATGGAGTAATTTATCGAAAGTGCATAGCCATTTTATTAATCCAATGGTTTTGCTTTTTTAAACATTAGGAGGTAGTTCGCCTGTGAGTCGCATTCAGTTTAGTTATAAAGTTATTATGGCTGGGGTACTTTTATTTTGTGCAAATACTGTATTTGCAGAGGCAAAAAAAGAGAACGACAGTAAGAAAAGCAGCGCTACTAAGCCAAATATCTTATGGCTAGTGTTAGAAGATATGAGCCCTATTATTGAGCCGTATGGTGATAAAACTATAAAGACGCCAACAATCACTGAACTTGCCAATCAAGGGGTAACTTATACGAATGTTTACTCAACCTCGGGTGTATGCGCTCCGAGTAGAGCTGCAATAGCCCTTGGTATGTATCCTTCATCTGTTGGCGCTAATAATATGCGTACAACGTCAAATACAGAAGAAACTGGTTTACCAAAGTATGAAGCGGTGCCACCAGCCAGTGCAAAGATGTTAAGTCAATATCTGCGTGAACATGGTTATTACACGACGAATAACTTAAAAACAGATTATCAATTTCAGGCACCAAAAGGCGCATGGGATGAAAGCGGTCCTTACGCCCACTGGCGTAATCGCAAAGCTGGACAACCATTTTATGCAGTGGTCAACTTTACAACGACTCATGAGTCTGGGTTATTTGAACCTTATGGCTTTAGAAAAATAGAATCACGTCATTATTTTTCTGATGATAGGAAAAAGATTGCCCAATTGCCTCAACACCATGCGGTAAAATCATCTGAAGCAGACACACCGGTTCTAGTGGCCAAAGATCTTGATTTTCCTATCCCACCTTATTTACCAGATACGCCAATCGTCAGACGTGATTTATGGAAAATGTACAATAACTTAGCAGAGACAGATAATCAGATTGCAGCCGTATTACAGCAGTTAAAAGACGATGGTTTGTACGATAATACAATTATTATGTTTTATTCAGATCACGGTGGCCCTTTACCACGCCAAAAGCGTTTGGTGTACGACAGTGGCCTACAGGTACCGTTTATTATCAGATATCCTAACGCTGAAAATGCAGGCGAGAAAGAGGATCAACTTGTTAGCTTTGTTGATTTTGCACCGACATTATTAAGCTTGGCTGGTATTGATATACCAGCTCATATGCAAGGACGAGACTTTTTAGGAGCGCAGCAAACTGCAGAGCGTAAATATATTCATGCGGCAGCTGATCGGTTCGATGGTTTTACTGATGTTATTAGAGCCGTAAGAAATAAGCGATTTAAATACATACGAAATTATAGACCAGAGCAGGGGTATTATTTACCTGTGGCGTATCGTGAAAAAATTCCAACCATGCAAGAGTTACTGCGCTTGAAAGGTGAAAATAAATTAACAGCAGAGCAGTCTTTATGGTTTAGAGAGAAAAAAGATCCTGAAGAGTTATTTGATTTAGCTAATGACCCACATGAAATCAATAACATCATTGACGACCCTAAATATGCTAAAGTAGTCGGTGAATTGCGTGCTGAGATGGACCGTTGGTTAGTTGATATTAATGATGATCCACGTGTCTCGGAGTCACAACTAATAAAAGATTTATGGTCAGAGAGTAATACGCAACCAGTAACTCAAGCACCTAAGCTTATTGTTAAAAATGGTAAGTTGTATATTAGTAGCTCAACACCTGGTGCGGTAATATCTTATCAATCATCAGATGCAGATGAATCTTCTGCATGGCAGCTGTACCAGCACCCTGTGCCAGTAACTGCTCAAACATCACTAAAAGTTGTTGCACATCGAATCGGTTATAGAGAAAGTGCGCCTGTTGTTTATAACCCTATTCACTAAGAGATACACTTTGGTGTGTGGTGAGCAACCCACCTTTTGAAGTACCGTATATATTGGTGGGGTACTTGAGTTTCACCTTATGACTGTTTTTAAGTTTCTTAAAAACAGTCTGTTACTTTATCGTCTTAAGGTGTCTAACTAGTTTTGATCGAATTGGAAATAAACACCTTGCCGATTGTGAGTAAGCACACCAACCTTTAACTCTGATGAATCTGATAGTGTATGTTTTACTTCTAGCTTATCTATTGGTTTAAAGGTCATCGTTTAATACCTGCTCGATAGAAGTTGGTGCATTGTAATAACTGACTTTTCACTTTAACCCAACATTTAAAAGCTATTTCAAACCTCCAAGCAGCAATGCAGCTAAGGTAGGCGCATTATTATCTTTGCTACTAACAAAGAAGCATTAGCCTAATTTTGGCCTTTATTTGTTAACAATATTTGAATCTATTTGGTTTGTTTTGATTTAATTTGATCGTTTATGTGTTTTATTGTAGTGTTGTTAACCTCTAATTAACATTAGGGGTGAAGTTTTATTTTTATGACATTACACACAATTAAAACAAGGGGTCTTTAGATGACACCGACTATAAATAGAGATAATTATGAAAAACTACACAATAAAATCTTTGCCTAAACTGGCAACATCACTGTTTCTCTTTAGTTCTTCAATACATATAGCGACTGCGCAAGCGGATGTGGTATTAGAGCAGCAAGTTAAAATCTCAGATATTGGGCTACATTTTGACGGTCAAGATCTCGATTTTGGCAATGTTGGTGATCCCGATACAGGTCAATCATATGATTTCTTTTTTGGCCGAAATATATCAGCCCATGGTGATGCGGTAAAAACGTATAAACATTATGTATTTATGACATGGTATAAGGGTGGTAAGTATGACCGTAATGTGATGCTAAGTCGTTACAATACGCTAACAGGGACTTTGGCGACGATTGAATTTCCTCATCGTCATACTGGTTTTAGAGGTGATCCATTAGTGGGGGAGTCGCACAATACGATTGGGTTGGCTGTTAGTCCTGTGAATGGCACTATTCACATGGTTTACGATATGCACGCTTATGATGATAACAATCATGGTGGAAAGTTTAAAAATGACTTTTTCCGTTATTCATTCAGTCAAAATGGTGCGGCGGATTTGCCTGATGAGCAATTTACATTAGATAAATTTGTGAAAGACACCAGTAGTGTGAGTCAAGGAGCCGATGATTATAAGCACTTGACCATGACTGGAGATTTAGCCGACAAAGGAAACTTTGCACGTTTAACATACCCGAAGTTCTTTACTAATACTGATGGCACATTACTGCTTTATATGCGTTTAGGAGGAAACAATAACGGTGCCTATGTATTTAACCGTTATGATGCGGAAACTGGAAAGTGGTCAAGTTTCACTAAATTTAATAATAATAATCAAAAAAGCTTTGGTAATGAGTACAACTGGGGCCTTTACGGCAACATGAAGTACGTTAATGGTAAGTTGCGAGTTGGCTTTCAGCAACGTAGTGGTGATAACGACGATAGGTATACATATCAAAACGGTATTTATTACGCTTATTCAGATCACCCCGATGGAGCTGGTCAGTGGAAAAATCATCAGGGTGAGCCAATGACATGGCCGCTTGTCAATTCCGATGAGATTAAAGTTTTAGAGCCAGGTGACTATATTAGTCATCAAGAAGCAAACTCTGTTTATATTGTTGATAGCTTTGACTGGACTGTGACTCAAAAGGGTGATGTTCACTTTATTAGTAAAGCACGTTCAAGTGATAAAAACCGTCCTGATTATGAGGAAGTTTACTTACATTCTTATAAACCGGCTGGTGCGACTGATTTTATTACTACAACAGATTTTGTCGGAGCTAGTGAGGTTTATACCGCGGGTGATAATATTTACATTATCGGTTTGAAAAATGGTCGCCCGTATATTGAAAAAGCTAAAGGCGGAACCAATGATTTTACAAGAGTGTATGAAGCGACTGATGGTCCTGTATTCGATCACGGCACCATTTATATTAAAGATGGCAAAGTCTATTACTATTTGATGGAACGAGGTGCGGGTAATGCCTTACCACTTCACTTGCAAATCATTGATTTAGATATTGAAGCTGATGCAAACGCACCTGTTGTGAATTTTCCGTCCACATCACTAACTGTAGAGGAAGGTTATAATGAGTTATCTTTCAGCGTCTCTGCGACAAGTCCTGTTGCACAACGCACGATAAGTAAAGTTGATTTATATGTCGATGATACGTTTATTCGCTCAGATTCTGCCGCGCCCTTTGTTTGGGGCCATCAAAATAAACCAGCAGAACTGTTAGGGCTATTACCAGGGACTCACACTTTTAAGGCAGTTGCTACTGATAGTGAGGGCAATGTTGGCTCGTCTACCATGCAGTTAATTGTGCAATCGAATGGTCCTAAATTGAGCTTTCCTGAACCTAACTTAACGCTACAAGAAGGCTATGAGCAGCTTTCATTTACCTTGCAAGCGACAAGTCCAGTTACTGGTCGCAGTATAGACTCGGTGACTTTATATATTAATGGCGAACTAGTTCGTAAAGATAGCGCAGCGCCTTTTAATTTTGGCCATCAGTTAAGCCCTCATGAAACTGGTGCAATGGGCTGGTTAGACACTCATGAACCAAACCCATCACCTCTGGCGGTTGGCACCCATACTTTCACAGCTGTGGCTATCGACAGCGAAGGAGATGAAGGCACTGCAACGATGACCTTAAAGGTACAAGGCGAACCAAAACCTCCTATTGTAATGTTCCCTGAAGAATCGATAACTGTTTTTGCCGGTTATGAAAAATTGGGGGTGACAATTGCGGCAGAATCTCCTGAGGATGATCGAACCATTCAGTCCGTTACGCTTTATGTAAACGGTGAGTTGGTGCGAACAGACACTAAACCTATATGGAACTTTGGTCACTCCTTTGCGCCTTATGAGCTTGGCGCTATGGGGTGGTTAGAGCAACATGAGCCTAACCCTAACCCGCTTGGTGTTGGCCACCATACTATTACCGCTGTGGCTGTGGATAGTGAAGGTCTTGAAGGAGAAGGTTCGATGACGCTGATCGTCGAAGAAGTCCCTGCACCGAGTGTTAATTTTGTTGAATCAGAGGTTAGTTTAAATGTTGGTTATGAGTCCTTATCGCTCTCAGTGCATAGTGAGTCTGTGGTAAATGGGGTTGATATAGAGCGTGTTGAGCTTTATGTTGATGATACGCTGGTTCGCGATCTTTGGCAGCCACCATTTACATGGGGTGGGGAAGAATACCCAGCTGAGTTACAAGGGCTACCTGCTGGCGTTCATGCTCTAAAAGCTGTAGCTACTGACAGTAATGGTAAATCATCACGCGTTGAAATGCCTCTTGTGGTTAAACCTTCGATCGTATCGGTAACTTCAGAACATGGTGATTATTTGGCATCAAACCTATTAGATGGTGATATAGCGGATGCTTCAAACTGGCGTGCGGCTAAAAATGGCACTCAGTTTGTTGTGTTTGATTTGGGAGAGTCGAAGACGATTACAGGCACACAGCTTTGGACGCAGGCAGGTAAAGAAATAAAATACCAAATCTATGTGGCTGACGATATTGATAGCGAATACTCAAAGGTCGCCAAACATCAAAACAGAGATAGTTATCATCAGCCAAGTACTACTTCATTTTATGCTGAAGGCAGGTACGTTAAATTAAAAGTGATTGGTAACTGGCCAAGTATCAATGAGTTTAAAGTGTTATTTCAACACTAGCACTCACTTCTTCTAAAAAATACAGTCGCTCGTTATTAGGTGATACCTTGCGGGCGACTGACGCTTACAGTAATAGAACTCCTCGGTAGAATAAAGCTGATTTGATTTCAACATTAGGCTCATCTTTTATTTTTAAGTTGCGTAAAACCGACTTTATATGCCAATATCAATCAGAATTAATCACGCACAATCATATCTATGGAGGCTATTTTGATGCGCTTAAAACTATTCTTGTTTGTTTTATTCTCGTTTTGTATCGGTGTTTGTAAGGCTGAACAACGCGTTAATCTTCTTGATCCGCAGTTGAGTCAATTTGTTAATGTCTATGCAGATGGTGATGCAAAATTCGTAGATGGCGAGTTGCATTTATTATCAACCCAGAATTGGTTTTTAACGACGAAACAACGGTATGACAACTTTATCCTTACGGTGGATATTAAAATGCCGCAAGTGAAAGAATATAGCAATTCCGGCGTTATTTTCAGAGGTCAAATTGAAGAAAATGACAAAGGTAAATTTGTTGTTGGCTATCAGGCGGAAATTGATCCGAGTGAGCGACGTTGGAGCGGCGGATTATTCGATCAAGGTCGCAGAAAGTGGCTTTATCCTTTACACCCTAAACGCAGTCATCGGGATGAAGATTTCATAAAAAGCTATTTACCGCAGTGGTCAGAGCAACAAGCGAGCGCTTATAAACAGGGTGAGTGGAATCATCTACGGATTGAGTGTAATGGTTCTACGTTAAAAATATTCCTCAATGGCGTACTTACTACCCATGTTGAAGATACTAAAGATAAGGAAGGTGTGATTGGGCTGCAACACCACGGTAGCAAATTATATAAAGAAACAGGTCATAGCGATAACGTTGTTAGGTTTAGAAACATCTTTATCGAAAAATTAATTTAACAAACCAACTAAAAATAACAACTATAAAACAAGAGGATGAGCAAGATGTATGACGTAATTGTTGTTGGCTCTGGTATAACCGGTGGTTGGGCTGCTAAAGAGTTTTGTGAAAAAGGCTTTAAAACATTAGTCATTGAGCGTGGTAGGCACATCGATCATCGCGGGGCTGAATATACAGATATGCAGGCACCTTGGCAGATAGAGAACCGTAATAAGGTTCCAGAACTTTTTGATGAAGAAGGCCGCTATGCGATGATTGAGCGTAAAGGCTATTTTAAAAACGCAACAAAACAGTTTTTCATTGATGATAAAGAACACCCAATCTCTTATCCAAAAGAGAGTCCTTTTAAATGGATTCGTGGTTATCAATTGGGCGGCCGCTCACTCACATGGGGTAGGCAGTCACTACGCTGGGGAGTTAAAGATTTTCAGGCAAATGCGAAAGATGGTAACGGAGTTCCTTGGCCTATTGGTTATGAAGATTTAGCTCCTTGGTATGATTATGTTGAGTCTTTTATTGGTGTTTCAGCAAACAAAGATGGTTTGGATACGCTACCTGATGGTGTGTTTCAGAAACCGTGGGAAATGAGTTGTGCTGAGAAATTTATCTCAGAAAATTTGAAGAAAGCGTATTCCGATAGACGGTTAATTATTGGCCGTTCAGCTAACTTAACTGAGCCGACGAAAGAACAGATTGAACTAGGGCGAGGGCAATGCCAAGCGCGTGCTTACTGTAACCGTGGGTGTACTTTTGGTGGTTATTTCAGCTCATTATCAGCGACATTACCCGCAGCTGAGCGTACCGGTAACTTAACAGTCGTTACCGATTCAATTGTTGAGTCTGTTAATTACGATGACAAACTTGGCAAGGCAACTGGTGTAACTGTTATTGATGCGCACACGAAAGAGAAACGTCAATATCGTGCAAAAGTCATATTTTTATGTGCCTCTGCGTTGGGGACGGTTCAAATTTTGCTCAATTCTACATCAAAGTCATTTCCAAATGGTATTGCTAACTCAAGCGGAGTTGTAGGTCATTACATTATGGATCATTTTTCCGGTGTATTAGCAAATGCTGAAGTTCCTGGATTTGATGATAAGTTCTCGATAGGACGCAGGCCAATTGCAACTTATATTCCTAATTATCGTCATGAGCAAAAAGATGGCGTCGATTTTGTCCGAGGGTTTGGTTTTCAAGGAACAGCTCAAAACCGCAGTAATACCGGTACAACAGCAAAAAAAGTTGGGATTGGAGCAGCAGTGAAAGAGCAAAGTAATCAAACAGGTCCTTGGCGGTTTAGAGCGATTATGTACGGTGAAATGCTACCAAACTATGATAATCATGCGCGGTTACATTCAACTGATAAAGATCAATGGGGTATTCCAATATTGCATATTGATGCTCGTATCAGAGATAACGAGCGCAAAATGATTAAACAAGCAGCAAAAGACATTAAAGAAATTTTAACTGTTGGTGGGTGCGTTGATATTCAAGTGAATGAGTTCCCTGAAAGCAAACCTATTTTTGTCGGCGATCGTGTACATGAAATGGGAGGAGCGTGTATGGGCGAAGATCCAAAGAGCTCTGTATTGAACAAGTGGGCTCAAAGCCATGATGTAAAAAACTTATTTGTTACCGATGGTGCCTGTATGTCTTCATGCGCTACTCAAAATCCATCTTTGACATATATGGCAATTACAGCTCGCGCTGCAGACTATGCAGCTAAACAAATGAAACAGGGCAAACTGTAGGGGGAATTGGCATGTCTAACATTAATATAAGTCGACGTGTTTTTATTGGGGCGTCAATGTATTTAGTGGCAACACCTATATGGGCTTCTGTTTTTAATAGCGCTAATGCGTTAGCTGTATTTACTGAAAGTGGTCAGTTTTTTACTGCAGATGAGTTAACTATTCTCACTGATATCGCAGAAATCATGATCCCAAGAACCAACCAGCCCGGCGCTACAGATGCTCATGTAATTAATGTGCTAGATGGCTTGATGTTGAGTTGGGCTGGTGTAGAGACAAAGTTTAGATATAAATCGATTATCAAACAGGTTGAACAAATTGCACTAGCAAGTTTTAAGAGTGATTATAAAAGTGTCTCACAGTCTGATAGAGAAAGCCTTATCACTGAGTTGGATAAGCGCGCATTTGCAGATCGAACATCAGAATTATCGATAAGCTATCGAAAGTTAAAAGAAATGATATTTCATATTTTTTATACTTCTGAAGAGGCTAATCCAAACTTTATGTTAGTTCCTGGTACATATAAAGGGTGTATTAGCCAAGATCAACTAGATTTGTACCACGCTAATGGCAGAGTGACTTAAGCGCTTTATATTGCTCTGGTATCAAAGCAACAATGGCCATCATGTTGATGGCCATTTTTTATGACACAACGACTCCCCCTTTATTTTGTCATATAAAATAATCATTTCTGGTCATAGTTGTTCATTTGCATGTTTTTTATTGATTTTTCCTATCTGTTATCTCTATAAATTATATTTTAAAGAGTAAAAAAAATGGTTTAACTATAATTTAATTTTTCATATCCTTTTGTTTATTAAGGTTTTCAATAAAAAAAAGACTGAAAGTGATTAAATTTGATTTAAAATTGTTTTTTGTTGTGTTACGGTGTTGTTAATTAGCGGTTTCGATTGTTAATTGGGGGATGTATACAACCAACTCATATAAAATAAATAGTAACCAACACACACAATTTATGGGGAATACAATGTTTAATAAAGAGAGAAAAAAACTCAACTCAACGGCACTAATTGGTGGTTCGTTAGGTCTAGCTTTAACATTATTTGCACCTTCAATTTTGGCTCAAGAAGTTAAACAAGTACTGGATAATAATCAAGAAACTTCAAAAGCAAGAATTGCAGAAGCCGAAGCAAGAGAACAAGAAGCCGAGTTTGAAATTATCCAAGTACAAGGTGTTCGAGGCGCTTTAGAAAGTGCATTAAATACTAAGCGAGACGCACCTTCTATTGTTGATGCTATTTCTGCATCAGATATTAATGCTTTACCAGCGTTAGACTTAGGTGAGGCACTGCAAGCCATTCCTGGTATTCAGCTAGAGCGATCTGAAGAAGGGCGCCAGTCAGAAATCAGTCTGCGTGGTTTAGGTGGTGGATTTGTAAAAACTACTGCTGCAGGTCAAAGCTTTGCAACACCGAGCCGCAGTTTTAGTGATGTTGGTGAAAGTAACCCATTTGCTGCGTTTGAAGCTAGTGTATTTGATGGTGTTACGGTAGTTAAAACCCCTACAGCAGATATGCAAGCTGGTGGAATTGCAGGTATTGTTGATCAAAAATTGCAACGTGCATTATCAAAACCAGATGGCAAGTACAATGTTAGTGTCGGTGGCCGTTACGAAGACTTAACTCAAAATTGGGACCAATCTATTAAGTTCCAAATGAGTAAACACTTAATTAAAGATGAGCTTGCCGTAGCATTTAAAGTTGCACAGTCAGATCAAACTTTCCGTCGTGATACTGCTAACTTTACCAATTATGCGCCGTTGATTGGTGATGCGCATGGTGAATTAGACAGTAACCTTCGTGTGAACTCAGAAACAATTGATGCTTATCGTGCGAAGTATGGCATCCCAGATGGTGCAGCGGTGCGTAGCCCATCTTCAGTACGAAATGTAACAGAATTCAGTGATGGTGATCGTATTTCTTTTACAGGTAACATTGAGTGGCGTCCTATTAATGATTTAACTTTAGGTGCTAATTTAATGTATACCAAGCGCGACTTAGACAGTGGTACTAAGCAGGATGCGCAATTTAGTGCGGGTTATAACGAAAATAAGCCTGAAAACAGCGACAGGTTTTACATGATCGAACCTGATATGAATACTGCACCATTTTTGTACGATACAACAGCTGATGGTTCTCCAGTTTATGCTGTTAGTAAAACATCGATCACTGATGGTGAATATATTTTTACAAACCGTGAAACGACCTTTTTTGAAGAAGCGAAAGGTTTATTCTTATACGGTGATTATGTTACAGATAACTGGGTTTTTAATACCGTACTTACACATTCTGAGTCAGAAAATGAATTTCAAAATGTTGGCTTAGACTTCAGAGCAACAGGGCACCATAAAGCACAAACACGCGTTAATGGTGTGTTGGTGGATACTGTTCCTACAGGGATTGGTATTCAACTAGATTCTGGCCAGGGAGACTTAGGACAGGCATCCGTGAGCGCACAAGGTTGGGATGATTACAACTATGATATACCTTGGGTAAGCAGTGATGATCTAGCATCACTTTCGTTAACTACAGCGGATCCTCTAAATGGCAATAAACGTTTAAGCCATTATGTCACTGGTCGTATTGATAATCCAAAACGTAAAATGTCTAGTGGTGAATTTGATGCAAAACGTTATGTCGACTTTGAACTTAGTGAATTTTTCAATGTAGGCTCAGTAAAGTTTGGCGTAAGATACAGCCGTGAAGTACTTGATAATCTTGATCAAGGTATCGGTGCAGCAGGTATTAACGCTGATGCGGTAAGTAGCCAAAGTATAAGTCATAACTTGGTCTCTGATGGTCAGACAGAGTTCTTTAATGGTAATTTCCCAGGTACGTTTGGTGCTGATAGTGGTTGGCAAACAATTGATAACTTACCGCATATTGCCGCACTGCAAAATGGTATGTCAGACATTGAAGGTGGGAATATGACATCTAGCGGGTTCTATGAGCGCTTTGTTGGCCCGCATCCACAACGCTATGCAACAAACTTCAGTGTAGAGCAAACAATTTCAGCCGCATATGCGATGGCAAATTTATACGGTGATATTGGCAATGTACCTTGGTCTGGTAATATTGGTTTACGTTATGTATACACCAATAATGACTTTGATGGCATAAAGCGTGATCGCTCTAATGGTGATATTTTAGTGCCTACAGTTATTGGTGATGATTACGATCATTGGTTACCGTCTTTAAATTTATCATTTGATCTATTGGATGATTTAGTGCTGCGTACTGCATATAGTGAAGGTTTTGTGCGTCCTAATCTACGTGTTATGACGCCCACTACAGATGTACAAGGTGGCAACGCAAACGCAAACGTAACCCTACCGGCAAGCTTTGTAAAACCATATGACGCGAATAACTATGATTTATCACTTGAGTGGTATAACCGTGAAGGTAGTGCGGTGTCTGTGGGGGTTTTCTATAAAGAGCTGACTGGGTTCTTTGAAGAGAGAGAATCGTGTCCTGAAGGTGATCAGTTAGTTATTGACGCGCTAGGTAGTGATATTGAGCGCGAAGATAACCCTGCGACAGGCGGCTTTACTTGTACGCAAGTTGAACCGTATATTGGTGATGATGGAGATGAGTATTACCGTTCAGTTGTTGTTAAAGAAATAGTGAATGACAATGACACGATTAAGTTAACAGGTGTTGAATTCGCAGTTCAACAGAAGTTAGACTTTTTACCTTATCCGTGGAATGGTTTCGGTGGTGTATTTAACTACACCTATATCGACCAAGATGGAACTGAAGATAGCCAGCTATACAAAGTTGCACCAGAATCATTCAACTTAATTGGTTATTATGAAAATGATGGCTTTAGTGCTCGCCTAGCCTATAACTGGAAAGATGACTCATATATTAAAGGTGATAACTCTTACCTCGGCGTTCAGCCTCGCGTTCAGCAAGCGAATGGTCGTTTAGATTTAGTGACATCTTATGCGTTTACTAAAAACTTTAGAGGTTATTTAAGAGGTTACAACTTAACTGATGAACAACGTTATGAGTACTGGGGCAATAATGAAAAAGCAGTTTCTCGCGTTGACTACACTGGTCGTATTTATGAAGTGAGCTTTAGCTATAGCTTCTAAATAAAGAGTTTCATTTCTTATTTAAAGCCCAGCAATATCTTTATTGCTGGGCTTTTTATTTTTAGGTTCCTATAGCAGTCCTTAATTACAGTAACTTACTCTGTCATAATTAGATGTTGTCACTTTTTAACGACTTCTTGATGTTATTATATTAAACATAGTATGTTTCATCCTGTGCTGAATTATATTATGTGGGATCAACTTTACTGTGATTGAAAACTTAATTTCATGGGATTTTTTTGCGCGCTGTATAGTTCCATTTATGGCTGCAAATATGTTTATCTGCTCTTTTGGGGTGTTGGTTTTAAAAGGCATTAAAGTGGAGCGTGTGCATAGTTACTATGCTGTTTTTTTCTTAACCGTTATTTTTTACTTGTACGGTCCTTTGTTAAATGCGTTGCCCATTGAAGGTGCTAGGCCTTATATTCACTTAGGTCGCACGGTCTTACTATTTTCGCTGGGGATCCCGTCCTTATTCGTTGCGCTATTTATGCGAACAGGTTGCTTTTTGGCTAAACCAATTCCTTGTTTAGTGTATTTGTTCGGCATAGTTTGGTCTGTAATTTATTTTGTTTTATCAGATCTAACGCATCCAAAAACACAAGTGTTGGCTGATTTCGGTATGACTGTAATACCTTTTGAGTGGTTAGTGCGCAACCATGTGTATTACTTACAAATTATCGCGATTTTGATACTGATGATACTGCCGTGTGTTTATTTACTTCTATGTAAAAAAACCAACGTCAGCGTGCTCGAAATTAAAACGGTACTAGGTTTGGCGTGTGTGATGATTGCAGGAAATGCATACCAAAACTGGGTGCTTTATTACTTAGGTACAAGTGTCTTTGCTGCTATTTTGGGGTGGTCAATACTTAAAGATATACAAATATCTAAAGCAGATGTTGAAGACCCTGCTGTTACCAAACAGCACCTTGATGATCATGTCGATGTAGAAGATAAAACGTATCCATTTATACCACAGGCAACGTTGCAAAATAGTTTAGTATCATCAGCAAGCACATTAAATAGTGCACATTGCCCCTCCTCAATACAGTCTAATTTGAATTCGGAAATGGTTGAAAATGCTAAGCAGTATGTGCTGCTGCATTTTAGTAAAAATATAAACATCGATATTATTGCGGTTGAGATAGGTGTGAGTCGTTCGAATTTAATTAAGCACTTTAAGCAACTTACAGGCAATACGATTAATAACTACATTACAGATGTACGAATAGAGAGAGCAAAGCAGCTGTTAATCACTCAGTCAATTACGGCGACTGCTTACGAGGTGGGTTTTAATAATTCAAATTACTTTACGACAGTATTTAAAAAGAAAACAAATATTACTCCTAAACAATTTCAAAAAAATCATACTCAAGCATTATTTTAGCTTGTTTTTTATACAAAAAAGCCAATTTTATAGTTTTTAAAGTCAATTATTGAGGTCTCAAGACTAAATTGGGCGTCAAATAATGCCACTCACCAGTGTTAATTTAATGTGAATTTGTGTTTTTGTTTTCGTTAATTTTGCTGGTGAGAATGGCGTTTATGAATAAAAAGTGGATGAGTTCAGGTTGTACTGTGATTGTTAAAACAACGATCTCTATGCTTAGCATATTCATAAATATACCACCCTAAACATCTATGTGCCGTTTTAATGAAAATGGAGCATAAACTAATTCAATAGTTGGACACACAATGAAAATAAATAAACAGGTTACCTTATTATCGGCAGTTGCTGGTCTTGCCCTTACCAGTGTTGCAGCACAAGCGAACCCTCAGCCTCATATTGCCAAACCCGGTGAAACTTGGATTCTGCAAGAAAAACGTTCAGATGAGTTTGATGTAAAGGATGCGACAAAATGGAATTTCCAAACTGAAAACTATGGTGTTTGGTCTTGGCGTAATGAAAATGCCACCGTATCGAATGGTAAGTTGAAGTTAACAACTAAGCGTGAAACACATAATCGTACATTTTGGGATGGCTGTAATCAGCAGCAGGTAGCAAATTATCCTCTGTACTATACATCAGGTGTTGCGAAGTCAAGAGCGACAGGTAATTACGGTTATTATGAAGCACGTATTAAAGGCGCAAATACCTTTCCAGGTGTTTCTCCTGCATTTTGGATGTATAGCACAATAGATCGCACATTAACTGAAAATGGTGATGTACAGTACAGTGAAATTGATGTGGTCGAGCTAACTCAAAAAGGCAATGTACGTGAGTCAGACCATGATTTACATAACATTGTCGTTAAAAATGGCTCTCCTACTTGGATGCGACCGGGTAGTGCGCCAGAAACAAATCATAATGGCTATCACTTACCGTTTGATCCACGTAATGACTTTCATACTTATGGTGTTAATGTCACTAAAGATGACATTACTTGGTATGTTGATGGTGTTCAGGTAGGTTATAAAAAGAATTTGTACTGGCACCGTCAAATGAACCTGACGCTGTCTCAAGGCCTACGAGCGCCTCATACTGAGTGGCGCTGCAATCAGTTTTACCCATCTGCTAATAAATCAGCAGAGGGCTTTCCTACCTCAATGGAAGTCGACTATGTAAGAACCTGGGTGAAAGTAGGCGGAAATACGGGAGGCGATACTGGGGGTGACACAGGAGGCAACACAGGTGGAGATAACTCTAATTCATGTCCTGACACTTGGGTAGCTGTTACAGGCGTTAATGTAACACCGCAAACAAAAACACTCAGTAAAGGTCAAAGCGTTACTTTAAATACCAATGTACTTCCTGCCTGTGCAACTAACAAGAATGTTGTTTACTCTACGAGCAACAAAAATGTTGCTACTGTGACGAATGAAGGGGTTGTTAAAGCTAAAAATAAGGGCAGTGCAACGATTACTGTTAAAACCAAAAATAAGGGAAAGACTGACACGGTTATGATCACGGTAAATTAAAAAATGATTCAATAGAAATAACCTCAATTTTGAGGTTATTTCTTTAATTTACTTCGCTTATGGTAATTTTTATAAATATTAAAGGTAATCATATGACTAAAAAAAATTTATTATTGATTATGGCCGTGTTAGCTGGTTTGAGTATCTATTATGTTAATATACAAAAAAATCTCCCCTCGGTATCTGACTTACCTACGCCGAAAAATAAGGGGGAGCAAGCAAGTACTGCCTCAATCATAAACTCAGCTGACTTAGACAACTTAGAGTTAAAACAGGTAACTATTTCGCAAGATGAAGTACAGGCAAATTATCTTTTTTCTATTGAAAAATCGTTAAGGCTTAAAAATGAACAAGAGCGGATCAATCAAGTTAGCCATTATATAGTTAAGTGGATTGAACAAGACCCTTATTTTTGTTTAAGTTGGCTGCTTTCTCAACCGCAAAATACTGAAATTTCTTTATATACAAACAAGGCTATACAAGCATTAATTGTGTTTGATCTAGATAGATCAGGGCAAGTGATATTGGATTTTGAACAACTTAGAACTAATCAAAGTTTAGTGAATGAATATATAACCGCCGCAGTTAAAATTGACCCATATGCTACATTAGAGTGGCTCCATTATATTGATAATAGGCAGGTTTATAAGGATGCTGAGCTTGTTTTGTTACAAACATGGGCTAATCATTCACCCCTTAATATGCTTGATTACGTCATTGCTACAGATGAGATTAGCGCGTCTAGCCGTCAACAAGCATTAACGCATGCAGCCTTACAATTGAGTAAAAATAAACCTCAAAATCTAGTTGATGACTTTTACAGTTACCCTCAAGAGGTTCAACCGAACTTGGCTTATTCTATAGTTAGTCAATGGCCTGCGCAGAATTTAGATGAGCTACTTGAATGGTTATATTTACTAGACGAAGGTGACGTAAAAGATCAGGCCATCCGCAGCTATATTGATTACGTTGGGGTAGAAAACCCATCTTCGCAGATGCGTTATTTGATAGATAAAGTAAAGAACAGCAGTGAGCGAAAAGCATTAAAAGCACGATTCATAGCGTTTAATGTTTGAGGTAGAGGCACTTTACTTTAGGAATATGTAAATTAATGTAAAATCACAAACATCATATGTTTTATTATGTACTATCTTTTTAAGTTAACTTTACATGAGAACATTATGAAACTAGTTAAAGGAAAAATTAAAAAAGTACTTATACATGTTATAACCCAAGTTATTTTTATAACGCATATAGCGGCATGCGGTAATACAGTTGCCACTTCTTCAGAACAACCGATTAATAAGCTCTTACCATTTTCTGATCCTGACAATAGGGGCGACTGGCAACTCAATACGCAAGTCAGTGATGAGTTTGATGCCCCGATATTAGATGAGCAACGCTGGTATGTAGTGGGTAAATTTGAAGATGGCAAACCAGTCTATAAACACCCTGATAAGCCAGATAAAAAAGTATGGAAAGGGCGCGCGCCATCGCAATTTTCGGGGCGAAACTACCGTTTAGAAGATGGCAAGCTTATTTTAGAAACCCGTTGGGAGCCTGACTTTCCATTCGAGACTAATATTCATATCCCCGTGTTTGGTGAGGCTTTAAAATATGAAAATATCACCACTGCATGTTTGATTGGTCGCAAGTCATTTCAATATGGGTATATAGAAATTAAAAGTAAAGCGGCCGATGCTCAAGTGAGCAGTGCTTTTTGGGCAATGGGAGAGCAGTTAGAATTTGATTTTTATGAACAGTTTGGTGATGCCCGTGATCCTAAAAAAGAACATATAAGCAGAGAGTTATGGTGGTCAATTCGTGACTGGAGCAAAGAAGTAAAAGGAAAACCCACCTATACCGAACACAAAGATTTAGGGTTTAGAGTGGCTGATGACTTTCATATCTATGGTATTGAGTGGGATGCAACCGGGGTAAAGTATTTTATTGATGGGAAGCTATTCAGCGAAGTGAGCGTTGCACAGGTTGATGCTTGGGCAAAAGAAAATCGCGGAGTTGATAAAGGGTATGTGGCAACAAAGCCATTATTTTTATGGCTTGATCAAGAAACTTTCCCATGGCATGGGGTACCACAAAGTAAGGAAGATTTAGAGCTTAATAGCGCCGTAGATGAAAAAGATGACGGGATCGTGGATTTTGAAATTGAATATATTCGTGTTTGGCAAAAATCAGCTGATTTGGTAACCGATGAAGGAGAGATCCTATGACCGAAAAATGGACTCCTAACTTACTCTTGTTGATGGGTATTGCATGTTTTAGCACTTTAACTGGTTGTCAAAGTAATACAGTGAAAATGCACAACAGTGGCCCAGCGATGTTTAGTGAAGTAAATGATGTTATTCCATTTGAGTCTTTATCACGACGAAAATGGGATAACGCATTGCTCAATGACTTTGATAAAGATGGTTTTTTAGATGTTTTAATCACTGAGCATACACATGCAGTAAAGATTTTTTGGAATAATGGGGAGGGGAGCTTTTCTTCACCTCAAGTGGTTATCAGAGGTGATACACATGGTGTTGCTGCTGCCGATTATGATTTAGATGGCCGTGTTGATTTAATAATAGCTCAAGGCGGCGGAGGGGGCACAAAGCCTCGTTTGCCAGTGTCGTTCCAAATAAATCATGATCGTACTATTGAAGGGGGTAGCACGTTCTCTGGGTTTGAGCGCACTCGGGGTAGGGCTGTTAAACTCATCGACAGTAACAGTAACAATAACGGTACACTGGACTTAGTACTATCAGCTTTTCCCTTGAGTCGTCAGAAGCAGGGGGCTAATCACCTTTATCAAAATTTAAATGGCAATCAATTTAAGTTCATCGATTATTTACCCAATGCTAAATGGCTTGGTTATAAAACCCTTGTCACTGATTTTAACAACGATAATAAGGATGATATTGTTTTCTACGGCGGTGCGAACATGGTAGCCGTGTTGGCTCAACCTGGCTTGAATTATCGTAATGCAACTAACCAAGTATTTGGTGAACTAAAAAACACTAGTCATGTGAGTAGCATAACTGAAATAGATTATGACAATGATGGGGATAATGACTTATTGTTGACTCGTGCTAAACATCAATTTGAGCGGCAAACTTTCTATAGCCATGATGATAAGCAATTTGCTTTTTTTGCAAGAAATGAACAGTTTGTGCTGGAGGATTTAAATATTTCTGGTGATTTTGAAATTGAGAATCTACAAATGGCTTACCCGCATTTTGATGTATTTGTTGGTGAGAATAAACAACCTCTGATGTTAACGGGGCATGGTGGCAGTGAGCGTAAGATTAAATTAACACCAGAACAAGCACGCGGTTGGCCAACTAAACTAGATAAAAAAGGCTTGTACATTGGCTACCTTGGCGAAGGTATTTGGCGCCTTGGTGGAGATATCAATTCGCCGGCAGCAGGCGTAATAAAACGTGTGACGAAAGCGCCTAAGGTTACAGATATTGAGCCTTTGCCTGTGATGTTATTAGAAAATCAGCATGGACACTTTATTGATGCGACAGCTAAGCTGGGCATTGATGTAACTGAACCAACCACCAGCGCCGTTGCTGGGGATTTTAATAATGATGGTTGGATTGACTTATTTTTACTGCGCTATGGCAATCCTGCAATGCAAAATGAGCAATTATTATTTTTAAATAAACAAGGTCAATCATTTGTCGCACAGGCTAATCATGGTGTTATATCCCGCGAGCTGGGCGCGACTGGGGGCAGCGTTGAAAAATTTGATTATGATAATGATGGTGATTTAGATCTTATTTATTCAAATGAGCGAGGTCGGTGGCATTTATTTAAAAACCAACTGAAGCATGATGCACAACATAATTTTGTGGTTTTTAATATTGGTTACTCTTTGAACAAGCAGGCTGCTTCGTTAGGCGCAGTATTAAAAGTTAACGCATGTGGACAAACCTATCAGCAAAAAGTGGGTGGATCATCTTCACCGTTTTCTATCAGTGAAAATAACCGCCTGCATATAGGACTGGGTAATTGCACTGATATTAGCAGTGCTTCGGTTCGCTGGTCGAATGCAGAGCAGTTAAACATAGTTGTTAAAGAATTAAATAACCCTGAGGGCCTTTGGGTCGGAAGCAAATAATGCCAGACTTAAAATAAAGACAATGTACGATATAAAAATAGCGTCTTAATGGCGCTATTTTTATTGTATATAAGTAAATCGATAAGCAAATAGACAGCCATCTACACTACAAGAGAGTGTAGATAATATCTTCGTATCCAAGGTGTGGATTATTATAGTATTTCGATTCTCGGCCCAGTAAGTGTGCTAGTTTATTATAAATGGTTGTTCTCTAGGTAAAGCAACGCTGTAATACATAGTTCAAAAATATGATAACGTGGTGAGGATAGGAATATGGGGAGCTATGTACACGCTTTAATGAGCATGGATAGCAAAGGGGTTACGCTCCTTGCAAGGGGCAAGGAGCGTAGGCAGAGTTTAGAATGTATACTGAATACTGGCTCCTACATAGCGAGACCAGTCGCGTGGATAAAAGCCTTCGCCAAAACCATCTTGATTAATACGTTGACGGCTGGTGTATGTTTTATCAAATAAATTCTTCACATAGAAATTAACATGTACAGGGCCTTTGGTGACATTAAAGTAAAGGTCCCAAATGCTTGATGATGGATTTGCTGACTCGCCAAATGCTAATTCGTTGATTGACTGAGTATGACTGCCATTGTAGCGCCAAATACCTTGTACATTGCTGTTCCAACCAGTATTACCTAATGGAATATCGTACTTAATAGTGCTCAATAATTGCTGTTCAGCATTATTTTCAAAAGATAAACCGGTTTGGTTAAAGCTTTGACGGCCATTTTCATCCGTTGTACAGCGATCAGCTAGTAAACCACCATCACCCGCCGGACAGTTGATTGGGGTATCATCAAAATCTTCGTAGCGCGCGTCAAAATAAGCGTAGCTAACAGACCATTTAAGTTCATCAGTAATATTCATCACAACATCCGCCTCAATACCTGTTGAGCGTGCTTCAGCTGCATTTACATAACCGGCAAATACAATGTTGTTGTCTTCATCAATGACGCGTGTTGCTCTTACTTGATAATCCTCAACCGACATATCAAAGTAAGTTATATTAAATAATAAATCGTTGTCGAAGAAGCCTGAGCGTAAACCTACTTCAAAGTTTGATGATTGTTCAGGCGCAGTTGGGAAATTATCAGCTTCAGCTGGATCGGTATTCGTCGTAACAAAGTACGAAGCACCTTTATAACCAGTAGAGTAATTTACATAGCCACGAACACTGCGTGCAAAATCATAGCCTAATACTGCTTTATAAATAAATGCGGAATCAGAATCAGAGAATTTAGTCGGATCTGTTTCTCTAATAATAAGTGAAGGATCGGTTTGCGCCATTTGATAAACCTCATCAAATGATTCTAAACCAACGCCAGTTTGCGGAGTACGTAGATCTGTACGAGCAAATGTTGCTTCACCTTTTTCATGCAGATAACGGAAGCCGAAAGTTGCATCAAAACGCTCAGTAATTTGATAATCAAGTTGGCCGAAAATCGCGATATTCTCAAAGTTGGTAGTAAACTCACCGCCACCTAATAAGCGTTGTGGTACTAATAAAGAGCGATCATCTATACCTGTACTATTATAGTTTGCAAGAAATTGGTTAGTCGATGGACCAGAGTAACAGCCAGCAAGTACGCCATTTTCAATTAAACCACGATTACCGGCAATACATCCGTCACGGGTTTCTGAGCGCTGGCCTTTAGTATCATGGTAAAATAAGCCAACAACCCAATCAAAGCGTTCATTATCAAATGAACTTAAACGAAACTCTTGTTGTTGCACTTCAACTGATTCATTACCGCCAAATGCTGAGCGTTCTACAGGGTAGTTTACGGTAAAAAACGATGAACTGTTGTATAAGTCAAAATCACGATAACTGCCGTTATACGAAAATGTGATTTCATCATTTAAGTAGTAGTCAGCAGCAATTGAAAAGCCGAAGTTCTCTGTGGAGCCATAATTTGCTTCTGCGTTACGTGCAGTCACTGGGCCGCCATTTTCCTCAAAAGTTGATGAAGGGTTGATGCTGTTATAAGTGGTGCCTTCGATTGTGCCATCATCTTTAACATGAATGATTGGGTTAGGTCCAAAGTTCACATTAATGCCGCCTAAGCTACTCATTGAACAACAGTTATTATCAGTTTCAGAGTACTCTAAACGAAATAATACATCGAGGCCTTCACCTGCGTCATAAAGTAATTGCGCGCGACCTGCTTTAGTCGTTTTAGCACCAACTTTATTATCTTCTTCGCCGGGCATGGTGTTATCAATCCAGCCGTCAATATCGCTGTATTGCGCATTAAAACGTAGAGCCCAATCTTCAGCGATAGGAAGGTTAATAGTACCGCTGACATCGCGCCCATTAAACTCGCTAACACCTGCACGGATTTTACCAGTGAGTTCACCTATTTCAGGTTTTTTAGTCACATAGTGAAGTAAGCCTGTTGAGGTATTTTGGCCAAATAAGGTACCTTGTGGACCGCGCATTGCCTCTACTCGTTCCACATCTGATACAGGTAAATTTAGCATAGACTGACGAGGGAGTACTTCGCCATCAATAACCACTAAGTTAGATGACTGTAAGCCAATTGAATTTGTAAAAGTACCGATACCGCGTGTTTTTAGTGTTGTTGTACGGATCTCTGTACTGTCATCTAAACCGAACCCTGGTAAATAAGTGACTAAATCAAAGCCGTCTTCAATACCCACTTCTTCGATTAGGCTATCATCTAAAACTTGAATAGAAGAAGGCACATCTTTTAGTGCTTGGTCGCGTTTTTGTGCGCTTACTAGAATTACTTCAAGCTCTTTACTGTCTTTGTTAGTTACTTCAGCTTGTTTTACGTTTATTTTTTCATTCGCATATACAGGGTTAGTTAATGCGGTGAAAGAACAACCCGCAAGCAATAGCCCAGTATGTAGCTTATTAAATTTTGGCATCTTATCACTCCGATTTATCAAAGTTATTATTTTAAGGTAGTTAGTCTCTCTGTTTTTACCCGTTTTAATCTAGAACCCGCTGTTATTTTAACTCTGATAACCAAGCGTGAAAGGCTGGCTGTATGGTATACATTGTGTGTTCAGATGTTAATAGCATGTGATTCATGGTAGTTATTTAAACATATGATGTTTGCATTGGCAATATGTTATGACGATGTTTATTTTTTGTTATTTGATAATTGACTGAAGTATGGGCAAGGTTAGGGTGGTTTGTTCTGCATATTAATAGCTTTAATTTCTTGCTCACAAACATACATCATATGTTTGCTATTTTATAATGTTTTGGTTTAAGCTTAGGCAAATGAGTATGTAAAGTGCTTTATTAATAAAAATGAAAAAAGGCGGATAAAATGAGAACATTAGTTTTAGTATGTTTAAGTTTCTTAACCTGTTTTGGTGCATTTAATGCTGCAGCAACGCAGGGAAATAAGAAGCAACCAAATATAGTTTTGATTTTTGCTGATGATGCAGGCTATGGCGATTTTGGCTTTCAAGGCAGTAATATCATGAAAACCCCTCAGCTAGATAAACTTGCGAACGGTGGGGTACGTTTTACGCAAGGCTATGTGAGTGACGCAACGTGCGGCCCATCACGAGCAGGATTGATGACAGGTAAATACCAGCAACGATTTGGTTATGAAGAAATTAATGTACCAGGTTTTATGAGCCCAAATTCAGCCCTTGATGGTGCTGAAATGGGACTGCCGCTTGATCAAACAACGATGGCTGATTATTTAAAAAAGCAAGGCTATAAAACGGCTGCGTTTGGTAAGTGGCATTTAGGTAGTGCTGATCGTTTTCATCCATTAAACCGTGGCTTTGATGAGTTTTTAGGGTTTCGTGGTGGAGACCGTAGTTATTATGCATACACAGCGAAAGATGAAAAGAATGCGAATGCCCAGTTTTTTGATAAAAAACTTGAACATGGGATGGGGGTTTTCAAAGAAGAGCCGGGTTATTTAACGGATGTCTTAGGTAAGGCAGCGGCACAATACATAGAAAAAAATAAAGATAACCCATTTTTTATCTACCTTGCATTTAATGCGGTTCACACGCCAATGGAAGCCGATCCAAAAGATTTAGCAAAGTTTCCTCATTTAACAGGAACACGTAAAGAGCTTGCCGCCATGACGTTATCGCTCGATCGCGCAAGTGGCTACGTGTTAGATAAACTTGAAGAGCTTGGCTTGGCTGACAATACCATTGTTGTATTTAGTAATGATAATGGGGGGCCTTCTGATAAAAACGCTTCTAACAATGCACCACTGGCAGGAACTAAATCAAATCAACTTGAAGGTGGTATCCGTGTACCATTCTTAATGCGTTGGCCTGCTAAAATTAAAGCTCAGCAAACATATGATTATCCAGTGAGTACGCTAGACTTATTACCTACTTTTTATGCTGCAGCTGGAGCCGATAAGCCGGCAGATGATGTTGATGGCGTTGATTTATTGCCGTATTTAACAGGTGAAAACACAGCACGTCCGCATCAAACTATGTTTTGGAAAAAAGAAAACCGTGCAGTGATCCGAGATGGTGACTGGAAACTAATTCGTTTCCCAGATCGCCCTGCTGAGCTTTATAACCTAGCGGATGATATTGGCGAACAAAATAACCTAGCTGCAAAATACCCTGAACGCGTGAAATCAATGTTTAAATCATTATTCTCTTGGGAATTAACACTTGAACGCCCACGTTGGTTATTGAAAAGACAATACGAAAAATACGATATTGATCGAATGGACAAATACCGTTTACCAGCAACTCAACCAGAATAATAGGTGTGTGTAAAAAATGAAAATAGAATCTGTAGAAGCAATCTTAGGCTGTGTTGGTAAGCGTAATCAGTTGTTAGTCAAAGTAGTAACCGAATGTGGCTATGTAGGTTGGGGTGAATCAGGTTTATCGAATCGAGAACAAGCTGTCATGGGCGCTGTTAGCCACTTTGCCAGCTTTCTACGAGGAAAAGATGCGCGCCAGATTGGCCGAATATGGCAAGAGCTTTATCGCAGCCATTATTTTGAAGGTGGCAGGGTGATCACCGCAGCTATCTCGGCAATAGACATCGCCTTGTACGATATACTGGGTAAATCGTTGCAAGTGCCGGTCTATCAATTACTCGGTGGTAAACAACGCGATACAATCCCATGTTTTGCCTGTTGTTATACTGAAGCAGATCCAGATCGTTTCGATGAGTTAGTAAAAGAGGCAAAAGCTTTGGTTGCTTTAGGCTGGACTACTATTCGCGTGATCCCAAGTCGCTTTGATGACCCTAAAATATTTGAGCCAACTGAGTCAATTACACGTACAGCGCGATGCTTAAATGAGCTACGTAAAGTGCTGGGTCCTGATATTATTTTAGGTATTGATTATCACCACCGTTTAAGTGTTGCAGAAACAGCTTCTTTTTGTCAGCGGTTAGAGCCGCAGACCTTAGACTTTCTGGAAGAACCTATTCGTAATGAATCACCAGAAGCGTATGCTGCACTGCGTAAAATGACTAATATTCCTTTTGCCATTGGTGAAGAGTTTAGCTCTAAATGGGCGGCAAAACCTTATATTGAACAAGGCTTAACGCAATACCTACGGGTTGACGTTTGCAATATTGGCGGCCTTACAGAAGCAATGAAAGTAGCTGGATGGGCTGAGAGTCACTACATTGATGTGATGCCTCATAATCCACTTGGCCCGGTATGTACTGCGGCTACTAATCACTTTGCTGCAGCATTGCCTAATTTTAGCTTGATGGAAACGCATCAAGGGCCATTTAGTGAATTTGGTGCCCATGATAAAAGTTTATTTCCAGAACAACATGAACTAGTCGGCAACGTATTTAGTATACCGGATGTACCGGGTTTAGGTGTTGAAGTTAATGAAGATGCGTTTCGAAAAGCAACACCGGTTGAGCTGGAAGCGCCTCACTTAAGTAAGCAAGATGGTTCGCATACCAACTGGTGATAAGGGCATAATGATGAAGAATATGGCTGTTCAGGTATTAGATGAAACGGTGAATTTTGTTGGTGAAAGTCCGCTGTGGCACCCACAAAGGAATACCCTTTATTGGCTTGATTTTCCAAATAATATTTTATTTAGTTACCAAAATGGTCACGCTAAAAAAGTGAAACTTAAGGTCATGGTGACAGCACTGGGCTGGATTGATCATGCTCACTTATTAATGGCAACGTCAGAAGGTTTATTTAAGTATCATATCGACTCACAGGTGATGACGTTAATTGTAAACATTGAGGATCAATTAACGACAAACCGCAGTAATGATGGTCGTGCGGATCCATGGGGTGGTTTTTGGGTTGGCACTATGAACGTTGATGCTAAAGCAAAATGCGGCGCATTTTATCGATGGCATAACGGGCAATTACGTAAACTTATTAGTGAGTTGTCTATTCCCAATGGAATGTGTTTTGATAAAGCGCGTGCAGTAGGTTATTTTGCTGACTCTTTAGAGCAAAAATTATATGTTGTGAAGCTTGATGTTGATACCGGTTGGCCAACCTCAGCGCCTACTATATTTTATGACTTTAGCGAGTTAGCGGTCTCACCAGATGGTGCTGTTGTTGATGTGCATGGAAATATCTGGATTGCACTTTGGGATGGGGGAGAAGTTATGTGTATATCCCCGCAAGGTAAACATCTACATAGTGTTGATACTGATACACCCAGACCAACATGTCCAGCTTTTGGCGGCTCAGATGCGACTACATTGTTTGTCACCAGTGCGGCGTGCGAATTAGATAAAACGCCAGTCAAAACTGTCCAACATGGCACCACACTTTTTTACCCTTCTTGCTGTAGTGGTGTATTTGAACCCGCCGTTACAGTGTAACTTGGTCTTTTATTTGTGAACAAAAAGGCAAACACTTTTGTGCTTGCCTTTTACTTTCTTACACCTGCAGAAACTGTTAATCCACTCATAACAAACATCTTGCATATATAAACATCATATGTTTATATGTTGGTATATTGTTTTATGGATTTCGCCGATTATATTTTATAAAAGCAGAAATCATGGTTTCAACATAGGCAATACACATTAGGGTATCGCTTATTATATAAGGCATTAACATTGGAAAATAATAACAAAAACCAGAATAGAGCCATTCGTTATTCATTAATCGCAGCATTTGGTGGATTTGTATTTGGCTTAGATGCAGCAAACATTTCTGGGGCACTGCGGTTTGTCAGCTCACAGTTTGAGCTGACGAGTTTGCAAACAGGTAATGTTGTTGGGTGTGCAATTGTTGGGGTCATTTTAGCGCTTTTTTTCACAGGCGGTTTATGCCAACGTTTTGGGCGAAAAAAAGTGCTTATTGCTATTGCATTAACGTATTCACTATCAACAATTATTTCAGCTTTTGCAGTTAGCTATCCGATGCTAATACTCGGCCGTTTTATTGGCGGGGTTGCTTTTGCATCCATTACCGTATCGGCCATGTATATAGGTGAAATTGCCCCCGCAGATAAACGTGGACAATTTGTATCAGTTAATCAATTACTAATAACCTTGGGCAGCTTATTTGCATTTGTGATTAATTATTTCTTAGTAAAAAGCATGCTTAATATTGACTGGTTAACTGAGGAAAATATTTGGCGTTATATGTTAGGTTTTGAAATCATTCCAAATATTATTTGGTTTTCACTATTGCTAACGATCCCTGAATCACCTCGATGGCTAATGAGTAAACACCGTGAACAAGACGCACGTGAAGTGTTTAATCACATAGCTACACCAGCCCAAACTGATACTTTACTTAATGAAATTAAACAAACGGTGAATGAGGACAAGCGTAATAATGCAATTGAGCAATTAAAAGTATTGTTCAGCAAACCAATGCGTTTTGTTGTTTTACTTGCTGTGTGCTATGCAGTAATACAAGGTGCAACAGGAATGAATGCAGTGCTTTTTTATGCGCCAACCGTGTTTGAACAAATAGGAATGAGCGTTGAAGATACATTTTTACAGACAATTGTGCTCGGTGGAGTGTCGGTATTGTTCACTTTAGTAGCGATTTTCTTTGTCGAAAAGCTTGGTCGTCGTACTTTAACTTTGAGTGGATTACTGCTGATAGCATTAGCGCATACGTCTATTTGGTATGGCTTTGATAATGCAAGCTATGTAATTGATAAGCAAGCTATTTCTGCTTTAAGCCAACAAATTGATGTGGATAAACTAGCAGCTCTCGAAAATCATGTGTATGAAACTGATGTAGCGCTTAAACAAGACTTGGCAAAAGTATTTTCAAAAAAAGAGCTTCCTTTAGTGACAGGTGCAGTAATTAATGAAGCTATTAATATTAACCCTGGATATGTGTTGTTTGGTTTGTTTGCTTTTCTAGCTGCTTTTAATATGTCTATCGGGCCAATCATGTGGGTTATTTTTTCAGAGATATTTTCAAGTCGAGTACGAAGTGTTGCCTTACCGTTTGCGGCATTAGTACAGAGTATTTCTAGTTGGAGTATTCAACAATTTTTCCCATGGCAATTGGAAACGTTGGGGGCTGCAAATACCTTCTTATATTACGGCGCAGTGGCTGTTGCCGGCTTTGCGATTATGGCGATAATTTTACCTGAGACAAAAGGTAAAACAATAGAGAATATTGAACGCGATTTAGTGCCTTCATTGGTTAAATAAGAGAAACAATTTATGTCACAAAGATTATTGAATGAAGTTGCAATTGTAACGGGTGCTGCCGATGGTATTGGTAAAACAATAGCTGAAGTTTTTTGCCAACAAGGTGCGAAAGTATGCGTTGCTGATATTAATGAAAGCATGGGGCAGGCAGTCGCTAATGAGTTAATTGCACAAGGATACGACGCTCACTTTTGTTATGTTGATATTGCCGATGAAGCTTCTGTGAATGCAATGGTCGGAGCCACGGTAAACATGCTCGGTAAACCGACTATCCTGGTTAATAATGCTGCATTGATCTCAACAGGAAAAGAAGTAACGGACGTTACCTCAGACATGTGGAGAAGAAACTTTGCCGTAAACGTTGATGGTATGTGGCATTGTAGTAAAGCCGTACTTACTCATATGAAAGAAAATGGGCAGGGTAGCATCATTAACTTAGGATCAGTACATTCATACAAAATAGTCCCCGGTTATTTCCCGTATGCCGTTACTAAACATGCGGTGATCGGTCTAACTAAGAATTTAGCTGTCGAGTTTGCTCAATATAATATTCGTGTTAATGCATTGTGCCCTGGCATGATTGAAACACCCATGGCATTTAAAACGTGGCAAGACATGGAAGATCCTGCCGCAGCTAGAAAAGCCATTGCCGATGTGCATCCACTAAAACGCAATGGCACTACTGAAGAAGTCGCTTATCCAGCTGTGTTTTTGGCGAGTAATGAATCAAGCTTTATGACTGGGCAAAGCCTTGTTGTAGATGGCGGCCGTTCAGTAATTTATCACGATTAAAAACGTCATGCTTGAATGTATAGAGCATACCGTACAAGGTTTTAACGCAATTACGATACGTAATGCGTATTTATCTTGTACGGTCGTTCCTGAGCTTGGCGGGAAAATTACCTCGTTGAAAGCGATGCAAACACAGCGTGAGTGGTTAGCACTCGATGAGCAAGTTGGGCTTAATAAAGCTAATTATGCGGATGACTTTACACGTTTTGATAGTGGCGGTTGGGATGAGTGTTTTCCAAGTATTGCTCCTGAAGTTGATTTTCCAATTGCTAAACGCAAAGTTAATATCCCTGATCACGGGCAACTGTGGTGTTTACCATGGCAAGTAGTTGAGTTAAAAACCAGCAAAAGCGCAATCATTGTGGTTCTACAATGTGAAGGTGTTGGCTTAGGTTATCGTTTTACGCGAAGTTTAAAGCTGGGTAAATCTGCCAAGGGATTAATCGTAAATTATCAGCTAGTCAATCACAGTGATGAGCCTATTCCGTATATTTGGTCAATGCACCCTATTTTTGCAGTGACACCAAATATGCACATTACCTTACCTACGCGTGCCATTGAGTTTGCGACAGATACAGGGTTTAAAACATTTTTTAATACTCAGGTTAAACATTTCAGTTGGCCATACCAATCACCACTAAACCATCACTTAAATCTGAGCCATGTTATGCCTTATTACAGTGGTTTTGCCAGTAAAATGTATAGCGATAGGTTAAGTACTTATTTTACTGAAACAGACTCTTTTGAGGTAGAACTCAGCTGTGGCGATGAATATTGTGGTTTTCGTTTTAGCCCTCACCAAGTGAGCCATTTAGGGTTATGGTTTAATTATCATGGTTGGTCTGGTAACGATTTACCAGCTCCCTTTGTACTCGGTATCGAACCCTGTATTGGTAATTCTGACTCTCTACGTCAATCTATTGAAAATAAAGAAGCTGCAATCTTGGTAGCTCATGAGCAAAGAAGCTGGCAAGTAGAGTTCTTTATTAGTTAAGTAGCGTTTGGTTAGTTCAAAAGTAAGCTTTGGCATCGAGTCAGTATTAGACTGAATGCCGATCTATAATTTCCCCCGCTATACTGCTTCTACGTTTTTTAACATTACCTGCGCAGTAATTATAGGTGTATCACTCGCTTGATAAGAGGGGGGCGCATAAAGAGTTAAGTAAATAAATGTGAATTTTATGTTGTCAGTGCAAACATCATATGTTTAAATACTTGCTATGTATAAGGTGATCGATACCTTTTAATTCTCCAGCCAATAAAGTGCCTTTATTCGGTTTGGTGTCAAAAATAATTGGAGCGGATAAATGCTGTCTAAACAACTTTATATTGGCGGAAAATTAATAACAACGGGCTCAACTACACAGGTATTAAACCCAGCGACCTTGGAAACTATTGGTGAAATTGCTGCAGCAGGAATTGATGAAGCAAACCTAGCACTGGAAGCCGCGCAAGCTGCTTTTCCTACCTGGTCAAAAACCCCAGTGACAGAGCGCGTTAAATGGATGCATAAATTACGTGATGCGGTTATCGAAAACGAGCAACATCTACGAGAGTGTTTGCATCTAGAGATGGCAAAACCTTGGCAATCAACTAAAGATGATTATCAAATGTTGGTTGATAGCCTTAATTTCTATGCCGATGCCATGCTCAACCTAGAGCAAGAGTCTTTGACTGATAAAGAGGGAACACATAGCCATTCTTTACGTCGTGAACCGCTTGGCGTAGCAGCTGCATTTTTAGCATGGAATTTCCCGTTACTTAACTTAGCTTACAAGCTGGGCCCAGCTATGGCAGCAGGCTGCCCTATTGTGATAAAGCCTTCAGTAAAGACACCTCTTTCTGCTTATGCTGTTGGCGAATTGTGTCAACAAATCGGTTTGCCAGCAGGTGTAGTCAATATTATTTCTGGGCCCGATCACAAAGTGGGTGACGCTATTTCCGCATCGACCATTCCCTCATTACTCACTTTAATCGGCTCCACCAATGTTGGTAAACATGTCATTGGTACTGGTGCGACATCGATTAAGCGCTATTCAATGGAGTTAGGAGGAAATGCCCCTGCCATTGTTTTAGCCGATGCGAATTTAGACAATGCTGCTGATGTGATATGCGGCGTTAAATATGCAAACGCAGGTCAAATTTGTGTGACGCCAAACCGTGTATTTATTGCTGAACAAGTTGCTGAACAGTTCATTGAGAAAGTCGTTGCACGTGCAAAAGCAGTTAAAGTTGGTTTTGATCGTGATGCAGACATTGATATGGGACCTGTTATGGATCTTGCGTCATGGAATCGTATTGATGAACTAGTTAAAGATGCACAAGCCAAAGGGGCGACAGTTTTAGTTGGCGGTGGCAAGCCTGAGCATTGTCAAACAGGTTATTTTTACAGTCCAACAGTGCTTGTTGGTGTAACCCCTGAAATGAGAATTTATCAAGAAGAAATTTTTGGTCCTGTGATCAGTATTATTACCTTTGATTCGCAGCAACAAGTGCTGATTGATGCCAACGATACTGATGCGGGCTTAAGCTCATTTATTTTCACACAAGATTTAGAACAGGCGGAACACTTTGCAAGCGAACTCCGTTTTGGTGAAGTACAAGTGAACGGTATTAAGTATGCGATTAACTTACCGCATTTAGGTATTAAACAATCAGGCGTTGGTGTGGATTGCTCAGTGTTAGCACTGGATGATTACCTTAGCTACAAACGTGTTTCACGTGCACTTAACGTTTAAGGATAACACTAATGAAAATAACAGAAATTATTAGCCATGTTCTGCAATATGACTTGGAAGAAGAGTTAGGTTACTCACAACAATACTATGCGAAGCGCACCGCTCATTTAGTGGAAGTGAGAACGGATATTGGTATTACAGGTTGGGGCGAGTGCTTTGGCGGTGGCGGTATTGCATTTGCTAATAAAACAATTGTGGAACGTGTAATACAGCCAATGATAGTTGGTATGGATCCCTTAGACCGAGAAGTAATTTGGCATAAAGTGTACAACCTAATGCGAGATCATGGACAAAAAGGCATGCCAATCCAGTCAATGTCTGGCGTTGATATTGCATTGTGGGACATCGCAGGAAAATTCTTAAATCAACCTGTTTACAAGTTGTTAGGCGGCGCCTTTAGAGAGCAGATCCCCGTATATGGTTACGGAATGATGTTACAGCGCAAAGCCAACCTTGCTGAAAGCTTTGAGCATGAAAGCGCACGTATTAAAGATGCTGGCTTTAATGCAATGAAAATGAAAATAGGCCTAAGTCCTGAAGAAGACATTAAGTTAGTAGAAGCTGTTCGCCGTGGTATTGGTGATGATATGCGCTTGATGGTTGATGCAAATCATGCATATACGGCACGTGAAGCAATTCCGTTGGGTCGTGCAATGCAAGATCTAGGTGTCTATTGGTTTGAAGAACCTGTTGCGCCAGAGGATAAACAAGGTTATCGCGATTTGTGCGAAGCTCTCGATATGACCATCGCTGGTGGTGAGGCTGAGTTTACGCGTTGGGGCTTTAGAGATCTCATTGAGAATCGTTGTGTTGACTTGTTGCAACCTGAGGTGTGCGCGTTAGGTGGAATAACTGAATATCAAAAAGTATTAGCGTTAGCGCATACACATTTTGTTCCAGTAATTAATCATGTATGGGGGTCGGCTTTAGCAGTAGGCACTAACTTACATTTACTGGCTGCATTACCTGACTTACCAGGCGCTGCGCATCCAGTACAGCCAATGCTTGAATACGATACGACTCCTAATTTATTCCGTGAAAACTTATTAAAAGAATCACTGCGTATCAATGAACAAGTAAAAGAAAATAATGGTTCAGTTGCATTGCCACAAGGGCCTGGATTAGGAATAGAGCCAGATCCTGACTTTATTAAGCATTATGAAGTTCAGTAAATCTGCTAACTCTATCCAATGGAGACTTCTGTGATGAGTGATCAACAAACAGTTGCGGGCGAATTAATCGTTGTAGACTGGGGAACGACTAATTTTAGAGCATTTTTACTTGATAAAAATGCTCAAATTATAAAGCAGGTAAGTGCCGCTAGTGGCGTACTTGCTGTATCAGAGGGGCAATTTGAAGCTGCGCTTAATAACTACATAAGTGATTGGTGCAGCGATAAGCACATTCCTGTCATTATGGCAGGAATGGTAGGCAGTAAAGTTGGCTGGCAAGATACCGGCTATTTGCATTGTCCGGTGAGTTTATCTAAAAGTGCTCAACATTTGGTGCATTTAGATGTTGCCAGCCCACAGCAAAAATTTATTGTCCCTGGTTTTAAATATCAGCCACAGCGCGGTGCAAGTGATGTGATGCGCGGCGAAGAAGTCCAAGTGTTTGGTGCGTTGTCGATAATTGAACAAGAGCAAGGTGTGATCAGTGAAGCTGAACTTGCACGCAGCATTTTTTGTTTGCCAGGCACTCATTCTAAATGGGCCTGTGTTAGCAAAGATTGTAACGGCGAATCAGTAATAACTCGTTTTAGTACACATATGACAGGGGAAGTGTTTGATTTAGTGACTAAGCACAGCATTTTAAGTGCGGGCTTAACACAACAACACAAAGAAGCAGACACCGACTTAAGCCAGTTTTTGCAAGGTGTTGCATGCAGTCAATTACAAGGTGGTTTGTTACACCATTTGTTTAGTGCACGCACTTTGCAGCTCGAGAATAAACTCCCTGCAGCTGCTGTATACAGTTATATATCAGGGCTAATAATTGGTGCTGAGTTACACAGTGTCATCGCGAATGAACCTGTACTTGAGCATATCTATTTAATTGGCAACAACCGGTTAAATAATTTGTATTCGGCAGCTCTACTATCACTTGGTTATTCGTCAACAATTTTAAACAGCTCTCAGGCTTCAATTAACGGCATGTTTGCAATTGCAAAACATGCAGGGCTGATTTTATCTACAGAGGTTACCTTATGATCACCCTACAACAGGCTATGCAACAATTGCCTTTAGTTGCAATTTTACGCGGTATTACTCCGAGTGAAGTTCTTGATTATGCACATGTGCTGGTTGATTTAGGCTACCGTGTTATCGAGGTGCCACTAAATTCTCCATCTCCCTATGAGAGTATTAAGCTACTGAGTGACAAATATGGTGAACAAGTAGTGATTGGTGCTGGAACTGTAGTTAACAAGCAGCAAGTTGATGAAGTTCAACAAGCAGGGGGACGTATAATTATATCGCCACATGCTGATGTAGAGGTGATCCGTTATAGCAAACAGCAAGGTTTATACAGTGTGCCAGGTTTTTATACGCCTACAGAGGGTTATGCAGCGATTCACGCGGGGGCAGATGCGCTGAAGCTGTTTCCTGCTGAAACAGCAGGCCCAGCTGGTTTAAAAGCAATGACAACGATACTCCCTAAAATTGATATTCTGCCTGTTGGTGGTGTTTCACCTGATAATATGCGCACTTATATGGATGCAGGTGCCAGCGGTTTTGGGTTAGGCAGTGGTTTGTATAAAGCGGGTATGTCGTTGGCTGACTTTACTGACAATGCAACACAGTATGTGGAATTTTATAGATAACGAGGGTTTGAGTGATGAGATCTAATTGACTCATTGATGGTTTTGTCACTTATACATGTGCGCTGTTAGCTTTTTATTCCTCTCACACTAAATAAAAAGTTAGCAGCGCCTTTCTAAATGATTTAAAAATAACGTTATTTATTGGCCATTAAGGCTTGAAGCTTTGACTTAGCATCATAGAGTAGATTTTCTGTTAATGATTGGGCTTTTTTGCTGTCTTTATTTGCAATTGCGTCTAAAACTTCAGCATGAAACGGGATCGACGCTAAATTACTTTCTGCAGTTTGGTTGGTTACTTTGATACTAACCAGTAAAGCAGAGAAAATAATGCATTCCATAGATATAAATAGTTCATTGTGTGATGCCTTTAAAATCGCACTATGAAAGTGTGCATCAGCAATAACAAACTTATCAATATCGCTCACGCTATTTTCCATTTCACATAATGCTTCTTTAATTTTTATAATGTCTTCGTCAGTAGCACGTTCAGCGGCAACACTGGCAGCTTTTGGTTCAAATGCTAACCTGAACTCCATTAACTGCGTTAAAAACTCAGGATTTAAAGGTGCACTTAAGTGCCAAGCAAGCACATCATCATCAAGTAATGACCAATTGTCACGACTTTTAACACGAGTACCAATACCACGTCTAACATCTAATAAGCCTTTACCTACCAGTATTTTAACTGCATCACGAATAACCACACGGCTAACTTGGAAACGCTCAGATAGTTTGTTTTCATCATCAATGAGTGTACCCGCAGTATAAGTACCTGCCACAATTCTACGACCTAATTCTTTGGCTACCTGTATTGGCAAACTTGGTGACATTGAATTGGCGCGTCTTAAATCGTAGTAGGTTAATTCACTCATTCTATACTGGTATCCATTTATAGTTAAAACTAGTTCTTATTTATATGATTTTTAGCAAAAAAACAATGGTTATTTATCTTCACCCGTGTTTGTTGCTAATCTAGATGTTGCATCATTAAGTAGTCTTTCGGTGAGCATTTCTGCTTTATCGGCATCACCTGCGGCGATTGCTTCGTATACTTCACGGTGAAACGGAATTGACGCTCCGTTCTCTCTAGGATCTTTATTCGTTACTTTAATGCTTACTAATAGTGCGGAATAAATAACCCCTTCCATCGAGGTTAAAAAGCTGTTTTGAGCAGCTTTAATAATAGCTTTATGAAATAGTGAGTCTGCGATGATAAATTCTTCAGCGGTATTTCCCGCAATCGCCATTTTATCACACGCGGCTAAAATCTCAGCAAGGTTATCAGGCGTAGCTCTTTGAGCAGCCCAACGAGCTGCTTTGGGTTCAAATGCTAAGCGAACATCCATAAGTTGGCGTAGAAACTTGGGGTTTGGTGGGGCGGATAAGTGCCATGCAAGTACATCATCATCGAGCATATTCCATTTATCACGAGATTGTACTCGTGTGCCAATGCCTCTACGTACTTCAAGTAATCCTTTGCTAACAAGGATCTTAATTGCATCGCGCATAACCACTCGGCTAACTTGATAGCGATTGGCAAGCGTGTCTTCATCATCCATTAAACTATTAACTTCAAATGAACCAGCCACAATACGTCGGCCCACTTCTTTGGCTACTTGAACCGAAAGGCTAGTCGACATACCAGGAGTGGATTTTAAATCATAATATATAAGTTCGCTCATAGTCTGTATATAAACATAATATGTTTGTTTGGTCAATTTAAATTGTTAGCAATCAACTATCTGCTTTTTGCGTATTATTATGAAGCGCGTTTACGAACGCTTCATGACGAGGCGCTTGTTTTATCATTTGTTCTAGTAAATAGATGTGCTTTTGTAAAATAGCATCGACTTGTTGATGATCGGAGTTGTTAACTAAAGGGTTTAAATTAGCTGGGCGCATTTTCATTCCCTCGAGTACGGCGTACCAACTGTCATCGGAAAATAAGTCTTGGGGATTTTTCATTAATATGCCATTACTTTTAAATACGGCTAACTTGTGCTCTAAGCTTTTAGGTAGAGGGCGAGTACGCCAATCTTGCCAAAATGCTGAATCATTGCGCTGTGTTAAAGAGTAATGAATAATTATAAAGTCACGGATGTTTTCAAATTCTAAGTCCATTTGTCGATTGTATTCATCACATCGCGCTTGCTGAAATTGGCTATCAGGTAACATGGCAACAAAATTCAGCATACCTTTCATGATTAGATATAGACCTGTTGATTCTAAGGGTTCTAAAAAACCCGCAGATAAACCAATACTAAGGCAGTTTTTGTGCCAGAAAACATCACGTTTACCAGTAGTAAACTTGATAACTCTAGGTGTATTTTCAAGAGGCTCGGTAATGTTATTGGTCAAAGTGGCGAGTGCTTCCTTATCACTGCAATACTTGCTGCAATACACATAACCATTACCTGTTCTATTATTGAGTGGTATTTGCCATTGCCAACCATATGGGTGAGCTATTGCATGCGTATAAGGCTGGCGTTGTGATGGATTTTTGGATTGTACGACAACAGCTGAATCCACGGGCAAATAGTGCTGCCAGTTTTGGTAGCTAACCTGTAAAGTTTTGCCTATTAGTAACGCTGATTGGCCACTGCAATCAATGTAAAAGTCCGCCGCTAGTTGTTCTTTATTATCTAAGATAACGCTTGTGATCTGCTGTTTTTCACAGACTGTGGCGTCATGAATATGAGCTGTGCGATGGATCACACCGCGGGTTAAGCAATATTTTTTTAAATAGTCAGCCATTAAAGTTGCATCTAAGTGCAATGCGTATGTTGAATGGCTAAGAATGTTTTTTTGATGTTGTTGAGCTTGAGCAAACTTGTTCTGCTCTGCAAGTACTACATTGGGTGAAAAATCACTGTATTGGTTTTTATTTCCACGTTGTTTTGCACCTAACCAATGTTGATAGAAACTCAAGCCATCAATGGCTTGACCGATATTTCCAAAAGGATGCCAATAACTGTGATCTTCCGTTAGCCAGTTAGTGAATTTTATACCTAATTTAAAAGTTGCTTGAGTAGCTTGGATGAATTCTGTTTGCGGGATATCTAAAAAACGGAGTAAATCAATGATGGAGGGAATAGTTGCTTCGCCAACACCGACGCTACTGATAGTAGGAGACTCTATAAGCGTAATTTTACATGGCAAATGAGCTGTTACTCGGGATAAAATGGCTGCACTTATCCATCCAGCACTGCCTCCGCCAACAATGATATAGTGCGTTATAGGGGCAATGTTGTTCATATTGAATTCTCAGATTATTGCTGATGATAAAAGGGCAGCAAAACTGCTGCCCGGGTTACTTTAGAACTTGGCTCGAACACCAACACGATAACGTGGTCCAGTGTACTGAACGTTAATAACACGCTCTTCTACATCTGCATATTGATAAACTCGTTCGTCTGTAATGTTTATCGCTTCACCTGTTACAGTAAAGTACTCATTTATTTCATAAGACATACTAAAGTCGAGCTGACCATATGCTGCTGTATGTTCAGGTAATCCGCCGCTTCTGACACCAGAGCGACTACTTAAAAAGTCATCTCGCCAGTTGTAAGCCAATCGTGCTTGAAATGCATCTTTGTCATAGTAGGCAACGACGTTGTATGAGTTTTCTGCAAATCCTTCTAGTTTATCTCCAGGGTCTTTTACCCCAGGTAAATCAATTTCCGGTGCATTTTTATTCTTTGTATCAGCCCATGTATAGTTGGCTTGTATACCTAAACCACTTAAAAAGCCTGGTAGGTAATCCATATTATGTTGCATAGCTAATTCAACACCACTGATTGTGCCACCTGCTTGATTTTGTTTTTGATTAATCGTTTCACTGACATTGCCGTAGCCATCAATCGAAACAGAGTTGTCAACATATTCAGAGCCATTCCAGACATCAGGCGTTGGATCAATAAAGGTAACTTGCGCGATAGATCTTGAAATATCTTTATTAAAGAAGTTAATTGCGTATGCGTCGCCGCCATCACTGTAATATTCAAAAGATAAGTCTAATTGATTTGCTTCATAAGGCTCTAGGTAGGGGTTACCCCCTGTTTGCGAAAAACTACCGGCTTGCATATCGTTATAGCTAACTTGAACGCCAATATCGTCTATTCCTGGGCGAGACATGACCTTTGCCGCTGCTGTTCTAATTAAAAAGTTATCACTTAAATTTATACTAAAATTGAGACTTGGCAGCCAATTGTCGTAACTATTTTCGGTTTCGATACGTCCAGGCTCGGTATACTCAACAACAAGTAAAGGTTGGCCATTATCAAGCTCACCAGTATAAGATAATCTGCGTTTACCATAACCACTTGAAGTAGCGTCGGTTTCGACATATCGTACACCTACATTACCTCGCCAATCGTAATCGGAGATAATACCGCTTAAGTTAAATTGTGTATAAGCACTTAGGGTGGTTTCAGTTACGCTAGATGAAGCTGTTTCATTATATTGTTCATTCGGCCAATTTGGATTCTTTGTCATCTCACTAATGGCTGCATGGTATTTATCAATGTCTGCAAAAATGAAATCACGTGGGAAATTACCTGATTCATTGCTTAAGAAATCACTGTATGGGCTAGCTGAAAAAATATCATCAGGCATATCGCGTAATTCACCGCAAATATCAGCACCCGGTACAACTAAACCACAGTTGTCTTCGTGGAAAGTTTCATACCGCTCGCGTACTTTTTCACGATCTGAGTAAGCTACGCCAAAATCCACTGAATCTAAGACTAAGCTTTCAAAAAACTCTAAATCGAGTAAATATTTACCTTTTGTTTGTACTTCTGTGATCGTGTCTTCTAACTCATAATGTGAAATTTGATTCCAATGAGCACGCACGCTTGAAGGCGAAGCATAATCAATAGTGGTATCTAAATTTACAGTGTCTGTATTACGAAAATCAAAATCGAGGCTATCGTTCATTTCAGGTGAAATGTAATTTGGTACAAGTAAGTCAGTACGTGGGGTTGATTTTGATGTTGAGTGACTGACATCTAACTCTAATGTCAAAACATCAAACTCTTTTACCGAGTTAAATCCAAATGCCTGAGTTTTAGATTTAGACTCAAGAACTTGAAAGAGCCCATCAATCCGAAAGTCCACATTTTCGCCAGTGCCCCCTAAGGTTGCTCCAGAAAATTTAGTCCCTGATAAAATTGTACCATGTTCTGATGCAACCACATTACGCCAATTAGGGTATTGTAAGCCTGCTTGTAAACCCTGAGTTTGGGTTTCAACACTTAAATCTGTATACATGTAGTCAAATGTATTGGTGAAACTAGAATCAGGAGACCATTGCAAACTTGTGTTAATTCCAAATCGTTCGCGATGTTCTTGGCCAAGTGCATATTCAATACGACCGGCGTGGCGAAGAATCGAAGGCGTTATTACATTACCTGCTTCATTATGAATATCTCCTTCAATGACACCAGGTTCATTGTTTAGTAATAACCAACGAGTTGTACCCATTGAATCATAACGATTATCACTTTCTTGATGAGAGATCGCAATGTTAAAACCAAGCGTATCGTCTGCAAAAGTATTACTAAATAAGCCTGAATATTCAGGGCTTAACTCACCTGATAAATCGCTATACTTCGCATTTATTGAACCTAAAACGTGTAATCCTGGGTTATCTAGAGGGCGTGCCGTTTTAACGTTTACATAGGCACCGATGCTGCCTTCCGGGGTGCTAGCTGTGGGGGATTTAATTACATCTGCACCCGAAATCAATTCTGCTGCTAATACTTGGAAATCAAATGAGCGGCCAATTTCAGAGGTAGCTAAAGTACGGCCATTTAACGTTACCACATTAAACTCAGGGCCAAAGCCACGCACCGTGACTTTAGAGCCTTCGCCATTAACGCGGTCGATTGATACACCTGGTATACGCTGTAATGATTCGGCTACATTTTGATCTGGAAATTTTCCGATATCCTCAGCAACGATACTGTCTTGAACGCTATCACTGTAGCGTTTTAATGAAGAAGCAGCTTCTAAGCTCGATCTAACCCCTGTAACAAGAATAATTTCTGGCTCATTGTCTTTTTTTATTTCGGCGGATTCTTGTTCTTGTGCCATAGATGGACTAGAAACTGCGGCAAGAATTGCTAGCGCTATCTTCGTTCTGCTACTCATGATTGTCTCCAAAGACTCTTAATATAATTATTGTGTGTAGAAAACCTAAATCACCGAAATCGATTAGTTTAGCTATTTAGGTTTAATGAATATAAACATCATATGTTTAGGTTGTCAACAGATGAAATGCGAAGAAACTTGATGAAGTTGGTGTTTTTTTAGGCTATCAATAGAGGGAGTTATCAATCATAAGGTATTGAATTAATTATCAACTGGTAATCTATAAAGTCATTATTCTAAGAATTTATTTTATTGTTATATCTATGTAAACATAGTATGTTTGTCGAGGTTTTATAGGTAGCGTTTAGTTATGCATAACAATGTTTTAAGAGGTTAAATGTGGAAAAATCGAATCAATTAAAAGAAATAGCAGCGCATTTATTCGCGCAGCGAGGCGCTCGGCCCCCAATATCTGATCTACCTAACAGCTTAAAATTAGCGAGCCAAGAAGAAAGTTTATTAGTACAACAGCAAATGATAGCGCTTAATCATCAACAGGTTTTTGGCTGGAAGTGTTTGCTGCCTCTAAAGGGTGGTGAAATTATACTTGCACCTATTTTAAGGCAACCGCAAGGACTGCAGCGACCATGCCAGCTTAAAGTGGAAAATAACACAGCACTAGTTGAACCTGAAATAGCTTTTGTACTTGGCCAAGATTTACCCGAAAACGTGGAATATAATCGAATTGAAATTGATAATGCGGTTAGTGCAACGTATATGGCGCTGGAACTTATTCAAGAGCGATTTTCTTGTCACTATCAGGCCAGCCATTTTGAAAAGCTAGCGGATGGATTAAGTAACCAAGGGCTTTTAATTGGTCCTGAAATCGCAAAGGAAAAGGCATATCAAGCTTCTGAAATAGCGATAGCGGTTACGCAAGGCACACAACAAATCACTAAACCAGGAAAACACCCTTGTCGTTACCCACAGGAGCCGCTTTATTGGGCGGTTAATTACTTATCAGCACTTGGAGTAAGGCTCAAAGCAGGCCAAGTGTTCATTACCGGGTCGTACTGTGGCGTACTAAACGTTGCCACGGATATTGACACTCATATTGAATATGCAGGGTTGGGTGATTATACAATTAAGTTCGCTTCATTATAATTTTTCAAACGCTCTTTATGGGCGTTTTCTTCCTCAGCTTGTTGGTTATTCGCCCACCTTTACAGTGCAAAGAAATGTAAATAAACGAATATGTATTGATTGTGTAAACATCATATGTTTATATATTTAACACTAATTGGTGGTGGGTATTTAGTTATAATAGCCATACCTACGTTGGAGTAATCCATACAAAGTCACCTTGGAATAGCACTACATACTGATATTCAAGTAATTTTACAAATTAGTACAGAGACCTCGTATCTGGTTTGTAGCAATGCTGCACAGGGGGAAGGTGACCAAAAGTGATGACTTTGTAATTCGCTAAGGCATAGCGGTTGAAGATAAGTTCTTCATACAACAGCAACTAAGGAACACACAATAATGATAAAAAAACTAATTCAGCTGGCCCTGTTGTCATGCGTTGCATTAAATGCACATGACATATTAGCAAGTGAGCTTAAAGAAGATAGCGTACATAAAAAACCGAATGTACTTATTTTGATGTTTGATGATATGCGCTTTGATACTTTTTCATACCGAAATGGCCCAGTTTCAACACCAAATATTGATGCGTTAGCACAACAAGGCACGCGTTTTGACCAAGCCATGACATCAACGGGTTTATGTTCACCCTCCCGTGCTGCAATGTTTACCGGACGTTGGGGCCACAAAACCGGTTTAGACGATAATGTGGAGCTATACCATTCTCGTTTATCTGAGTTGTCGTTATCAGAAGGTGGTTTAATTAAACGAGCTGCTGATGCCGGTTATAACGTTAGCTATGTGGGCAAGTGGCATTTAGGCGCTCAAGGTCCAGCATTACGAGGTGCTGATTTTATGTGGGGACATGACAAGGATACCAAGCGTCATGCCAGACAATGGGCCCCATACGAGACGCAAAATAATGTTGACCGTATGAATGCAGGCGAGCGAGATGCTAATGGAGAAAAGCATGATTACTATAAAACGTTACCAGGAAGCTATGAAGATACAGTTACAGCGAAGGAAGTAAACGAAGGTAAAAAGATGCTTCGTCAAGCGGCAGCGTCTAAGCAACCATTTTTTGGCATTGTCAGTTTTGAACAGCCTCATCCACCGTATCGTGTGCCAGAGCCATACGCAAGTATGTTTGATTATAAAAAAGTTAAGTTACCGAAAAACTTTGGCGTAAAACGAGTAAACAAACCGATGTCACAAGATGGTATTTGGTGGCCTTGGCATGATGTAAGCCATATGACTGAAGACGATTGGCGCAAAGCGCATAGCTTTTATTATGGTGCGATTGCGATGATAGATCATGCGGTGGGCGAGTTAATACAAACCGCAAAAGATGTTGGTTTATATGATGATTTACATATTGTGTTGGTAGGTGATCAAGGCAGTATGTTAGGCGAGCATGATTTATATGATAAAGGACCTTATGCATATGATGAATTGATGCGCATGCCGCTGATCATTCGTGACCCAGCTTTACAACCAAGAATTATTAATCGTCAAGTATCTATGCTCGATATAGCGCCAACATTATCGCAATGGATGGCATTGCCTACAGATGGTGATGTTGATGGCCGATCATTATTAGGGCTTATGGAAAAAGGTGATATTGCTGATGAGGGACGTGATGATACCGCGCTTTATGCCTATGAATGGTATAACGGCGGTTGGTTTGGCATTCGTGCAATACGCACTCCTACTATGAAATTCGTTTGGAACCCAGGTGATAGTCGCGATGAATTATATGACTTGGTAAATGATCCTTATGAAATAACCAATGAGATAAAAAATCCGAAATATAAAAAGCAGCTAGGCCTATTAGTTAAAAAAATGGCCAGTGAGTTAGCACGGGTAGAAGACCCATCACTCGAAAAATTCCAACAACATATGAACGCATTTTTGTAAGTAAAAGTACATGGTGCGAGACAAGTGATTTCTTATCGCACTGTGTGCAAGCTTATTATCAAGTACTTAAGAGAACGACAATGATAAAATTAAACAACATATTGGTTAGCTTATTAGCTGCCATAATATTGTGTGCTCCCGTAAGTTATACGCATGCAAATGACACGCAAAAGCCTAATATTTTACTCATAATGGCAGATGATTTAGGTTATGCCGACGTAGGATTTAACGGCTCAAAGGACATTATTACCCCTAACATAGATGATTTAGCTAATAAAGGAACGTCTTTTTCTGAGGCCTATGTAGCGCATCCTTTTTGCGGACCAAGTCGTGCAGGCCTACTTACGGGAAGATACCCGCATAAAATCGGTGCCCAGTTTAACTTACCAACTAGGGGCTCACACCTTGGTGTTCCAACATCTGAAATGTTTATGAGTAAATTTTTGCAAAATAATGGTTACTTTACAGGTGCAATCGGTAAATGGCATTTAGGTGATGCACCCCAGTATCACCCCAATCAACGTGGGTTTGACGAGTATTATGGATTTTTAGGTGGTGGCCATAATTATTTTCCTGAGCAATTTGCAGCAGCGTATAAGCGTCAAAAAGAGCAGGGCTTAAGTAATATTTTCGAATATATCACGCCGCTAGAGCACAATGGTAAAGAGGTCACTGAAACAGAATATATAACGGATGCGCTCTCTCGTGAAGCAGTCACCTTTGTTAATAAAGCCGTCAGTAAAACGCAACCATTCTTTTTGTATTTAGCTTATAACGCACCGCATGTACCACTTGAGGCAAAGCAAGAAGACATGGATATGTTTCCTAATATTAAAGATAAAAAACGTAAAACTTATGCCGGTATGGTGTATGCGTTAGACCGTGGTGTTGGTCGTGTGGTTGATGCTTTAAAGAAAAATGGCCAATTGGATAATACCCTGATTGTTTTTCTAAGCGATAACGGCGGTAAGCTGAGCCAAGGTGCCAATAATGACCCACTAAAGGCAGGGAAAGGTAGCGCACAGGAAGGCGGTTTTAGGGTGCCAATGTTTTTTCACTGGCCAAATCATGTTCCATCTGGGCAACGCTTTGAGCATCCTGTTTCCTCATTAGATTTTTATCCTACTTTTGCCGCGCTTGCAGGAGCTGAAGTTCCTGCGGATAAACAACTTGATGGTAAAAACATGTGGGAGGCTTTTAAAGCTAATAAAAACCCTCATCAAGACGACTTAATCTTCTTACTACGCCACCGTGGTGGTTACAGTGATGCTGCTGTGCGTCGTAATCAATATAAGGCGTTGAAAATCGCAGATAAACCTTGGCGATTGTTTGATATCGATAATGATATTGAAGAGAACCATGACATCAGTGCTCAACATCCATTGATTTTAAAAGATATGGTGCGCGAAATGGAAAAATGGAGCTGGGATAACCAACAACCACTGTGGTTCCATGAGCATTATGAAGGCGCGCATTGGCGCTTGAATGCGATGCCTCGTTTTGAGCAAACCTTTAAGACTGACCAATAAGCTATAACTAATACTAGCCCGCATTCTTTCAATAACAAAATGCGGGTTAATCTAAGGGCTAATTATGAAAAATAATAAATTACTGTCTACTGCACTTGGTTTAAGTGTGGTTTTTACTCAGTTAGTCGCATGCCAAAGTTTAGCTGTGCCTACTAGCACAGCAAGTGATACGTCCCGAGGGTTGGTTTTTAGCTCTGCAACCGCAATTAAGTTAGAGAACAAAAATCGTCGTAAATGGGATAACCCTGTCATAGCCGATTTTGATCAAGATGGTTATGCCGACTTGTTATTGGTTGATCATGGTTATTCTGTACGCCTGTATTGGAATAATAAAGGAGTGTATAGCAAAGGGACTGATCTGATCGTTGGAGATATGCACGGTATCGGTGTAGGTGACTATGATAATGATGGCAAGATTGACATTTTAATTGCTCGTGGTGGTGGTTCTGGCTCAAACGCTCGCAATACTAAAGTTTATCACTTTGATAAGCGTCAAGTTATTGAAGGTAAAGAGTTTACACCAGCATTACAGAATCTTCGCGGCCGTACAAGTAAGTTGTTTGATGGGGATAATGACGGTGATCTTGATTTACTATTGATGGGCTTTCCATCACGTAATATAGGTAAACAAACAGAGAATTTTGTTTATAAAAATACGCAAGGTAATCTTACTCATGCAACGGATTTACCAAAAACACATCGAGACGGACAAAAAGTATTAATTACTGATTTTAATGGCGATCATATTGATGACATTTTTGTATACGGTGATGGCAAGTTAATGATTTTACAAGGAGGGGCTGATCTCTCTTATACCGATGTCAGTAAAAATGTTCTGAGTACAGATATTTATGACATTACGGGTATTGCTGAAATCGACTATGACAATGATGGGGATTTTGATTACTACTTAACGCGAAGCTTTCCTTTAGAAGCTGGGGATACGTTTTATGATAAAGAAACACACGTTTTTGGTTTTTATACAAAGCGTGGACCATTTAAATTTGATGACTTACTCATTGGCGATACATTTAACTTAGTTAATTATCAATCCCCTTACCCTGATCAAGAAGTATTTATTGGTGAAGGAACTTACACCTATCAATTTGATGGTGAGCAACATAGCGGTCAAAACCTAAAATTAGTCAGTAGTAACGGCTTAGGCTGGCCAGATACAACTCCAAAAAAAGGCCTTTATGTTGGCTATATAGGTAATGATACTTGGCGCATTGCAGGTAATACATTCTCGCCAACCACTGGCGTGATCACCTCTGTTAAAGATTACAAGGCGACTACACGTAAAACGCCACCACAAGATTTATTACTTAAGAATAATCAAGGTGTTTTGACTGATGTCAGCCATGCAAGTGGGCTTGACCTAAAACTTGATACTACAGGGGTTGCTGTTGCTGATTTTGATAACAACGGCTGGCAAGATCTTTTTGTTGTAAAGCAAGGTAATTTAGTGACAGCGACGACCCAGTTAGTCTTTCTAAATCAGGGCGATGGCACATTCAAAAATTATAATGGACACCGCATTACTTCGGCTGAATTAGGCGCAGTAGGCGCGGGTGCTGATGCTTTTGATTATGACTTGGATGGTGCTATTGATATTGTTTTTGCTAACGAGCGCGGTCAGTGGCATATGTTTAAAAATCACTACAATGACGGCCAAAACTTTGCATTATTAAGAATATTAAATTCACCTTCAGGCCAAGTAACGGCACAAGGGGCAATCGTGGAAATATCAGCTTGTCATACTAAGCAAATTAGAAAAGTTGGCGCATCTGCAGCTCCCTACACTCAATCATTTAATAATGTGCTCCATGTTGGTTTAGGTGACTGCCAGCTTATTGATAATGCCACAGTGCGTTTTAGTAATGGTGAAACCATGGTTGAGAAGCATATTAAACTTAATAAGTTAACAGTGTTAGGACACAACTAGTTATTTATTTAAATGAGGTAAAAGCAAGGTGTGTTGCTCTGCGCTTTTATCGTTACTTGTTATTCCATTACTAAAATTGAAGATAACATTATGAGAAAAAAAATATCTTATGCCATATGGGCTAGTTTATTACCATTTTGCTTAGCATCTTGTGAAGACACTACAAACTCATTTCAACAAGAAGCTAAAAGCACTGAAAGTACTCACCCAGCTCCTTTAGCCAGTGAAAATGCTTTGGTGATCAGTGCACAACAAAAAATGGCCGTGTTAGAAACTAAAATGGCGCAAGCAGAAGCACAAAATATCGATGTAACACGTGAAGAAACAGTAATGTGGTTCGCTAAGGAATTTTTAAAGTTTGCTGATTGGGACGAAAAAAATGAAGCCGCGGTTGAAAAAGCATTTTCATATTATGCGCCTTACAGAGATAAATCCAAGCAACTAGCTAAAGAGCTACCTGATTTTGAACGAAGTAAAGTTAACGATATCCTCGACGCGGGTATCAGTGAATTAGATTTAGTGCTAAATGGTGGAATCAAACGTCGCCCAGTCAATAAAGTTGATTGGCAAAATATTGAAGTTGCAGAGAATATGCTGAAAAGTAACTCAAAACCGATATTTCTTTATGATTATTTTTCAAAAACTGTCGGACAGCCACTTACTAACAAAGCAGTTTATAACGATCATTTAGGTGCTATCTATCATGGTGGTGAAAATTTATACCCAGTTGATCATGACCGTGCTATCAACTCGTTCTTATTAAAAGAAGATGGTAGTTACGATCAAGCACTTTTAGATGAAGTAACGCAAATAGATGGTAGCAATGTTGGGTTTTTGATTTACTGGAACATGGGTGTACCACAGTGGATTGAAAAACGAGAGCCGGAAGTACGAAAAGGGCGTTCACTTTTTACCGGGTATGATATTGATAACCCATTGATCCGAGATACTTGGGGAAAAATAGCCAGAGATACCGGTGAGTTGACGCGAGGTAAAAAAGTAACTCAGTTAGGGTATATTCTCGCTAATGAACCTCATTGGTTTTCTGAATCGGATCATTGGAGTCATCAGTTTAAAGAAATGAATGATATTTCATCTTATACGCTGAATAACTTTCGTGATTGGTTAAAAGATAAATATGCAGGGGAAATTGCAGCGCTAAATAACAATTGGCAAAGTGATTTTAGTTCCTTCGAAACTGTGCAAATTATTATTCCTATAGATAAAAATACGCAAGGTACACCTATTTGGTACGATTGGAATCGTTATCATATGGATAGGAGTATCAGTTGGTTTTCTCATTTACAGGATGAGTTGAGAAAAGGGAACCCTGAGGCTGATACTCACCTAAAAATTATGCCAAATATGTTCAGTGAGAATAACCGTTCCCATGGAATTGATGTTGAGGCATTAACTGAACTAACCTCTTTTATTGGTGATGATGCCAAGGCAGCTGAAAAACGTTTTCTTCATCTAACAACCGAGCAAGAGTGGGAAAAACATTACGCTTATATGTGGGAAGAGTTGAGTTTGTCATATGACTTTATGGAATCTGTCGCGCCAAATAAAATTCATGTGAACTCAGAGTCTCATTTTCTATCAGCTTCATGGTGGCGGGACTTAGATACCTCAGTTGAGTATGTAGAGAACGTGTACTGGTTAGCGACGTTACAGGGAATGGACGCGAACATGGCTTGGTTTTGGGCACGTGATCCTGATGGCTCATTTGAAGACCGTCTAGAAGGGGAACTCAACTTTTTTGATCCCGCTTTGGCCGGATCTTTTGCGGGCTCTGTTAATCAACAACCGCATATAGCCAATGCATATACGCAAGTAATGTATGACTTGAATAGCTTCTCAGAAGAAGTGATTGCGCTACGAAAGCAACGCCGGCCAGTAAGAATGTTTTATTCAGAAACGTCAGCCATCAATAAAAAAACTCACATGTCACAGCAGTTTAAAATGTATGAAAAGTTATTTTTTGATGGCTTCCCTATGGGGTTCACGACTCAAAAAATTATTGAAAAACAAGATAACTCCCAATGGGATAATATTGTTGTTTATAAAACTGAGTTTGTAACAACCGCAGAATTACTCGCTTTGCAATCATATTTAGATCAAGGCGGTACTGTGATTATTGATAGCCCTCAGAGCCTCAGTAAAGATGAATATGGTAATCCACACAAAAACACGTTAAAGGCATCAAAAGGCAAGTTAGTTCAATTAGATGGAAAGCAAACTTTAGCACAACTACGTGCTGTGGCGCTTGAATATGCACAGCCCGGTCTGCCTGATATTACTTTAGTGGAAAATAATGGTACGCAGCATAAAGGTGTTCGCTGGCAAGTCGTTAAACAAGCGGACGGCAGTTATTTGGTTAGCTTATTAAATTTAGGTAAACAGACTGCGGATATCACGTTAGCTTTAAGGGATGGTAAATCCATTAAGGTTATAGATTTATTTACTGAAAATAAGCTAAATACACAGCTAAGTTTACCATCGAAAGGGGTTAAATTACTTAAGGTTGTTGCAAACTAGTAGAGCATTTATAAAGTTTTGAAGTGAGAACAAAAGCAAGGTTCGGTTTCGAGCCTTGCTTTTTTTATTACATGTAACTTGTTTTGGTCTATTGCACTAGCAGAGTGGTTACTCATATACTCTGGACAAACAATATTATTTATTAAGCTGCCGGCAAGTTGTTCAACATTAAATACATTTCCACTAGCACCCGATTGAAATTTAACTTTATTTAACAACAATTATAGGGACAGCCAATTAGCTTTATGTATCTCTTCCTAAAGGTACTGGGTTGATGGGCTTGCGATTGATCAACAAGATAATATTATATATTGCATGTTTCTTGAAAAACAAACGTTATCAGTTAGATATTAATAAACATTGAATTTTTTGCCGAAGATCTTGATAATATTGGTGAGCATGACTATATGAGCCAGCCAGTTGATTTTATAAATCTCAATTAGCCTTTATTAGCTATGTCATGTTTATGTAATTTGTAAATAGTTGTTGAATTAATAATTATCACTGTAGTTTCTAATAAAATTCCACCAAGTGAACCTACTATCACGTTATTTATAAGCCATAAGCATGAACCAACGAATACTACCAAACGCATCTTGATTCCATTAAGGCAAAACAAAGCATATGTACCAATACAGGAACCCACTATGGCGATATAATCTGTCCATTGGTTTATAGTAAAATAACCAATCAACATGGTAAGTATAATGAATAAGCTAGCGACCCATTTCGCTTTTGTTTGTAATGAAACTGCTGTTCGTCCGACAGCAAATAAAGAACAAAGTGAGGAGGTTACTGCATTTAATAAGTAATAGTGTAACGCATGGTTCAAGTTCATCACAATCATCATCATTTTAAAACGACGATCATCTTTTTGCATAAAACACAGCATTGCAAATATAAAGCTTATAAATCCTAAAGCTTGAGCAAAATAATTATCAAACACATACTCACCTAGTATTATTGCTGTTTTATTAAATGGTAGAACCGATAGTTGCAGCCTTAGGGATATAAAAATTAATCTTAATGAATTGAAGAGCCAGATATCCTAAGAGGCAGCTGTCCTGACTATGTTATTGCTCAGTAATATATACTCTACCAACGGTTGAACGATCTAATAGTGCTTGCCATTCACTCGTATCCCAATTCGCTGAGTTGCCTCGTTTAATAGCTGTGCGCATATTACTTACAAATTTGCTAAAGTCTCTTGCCTTCCTATCACGAAAAGATAAAGCTAACAAATAATAGTACTCAGGGTTATTGGCATGTTTATGCTCAATTACTTGTAAATCAAGTACGGCAGACTCCACATCAATTAATGATTTATCTTTGGCGTTAAGCTTAATATCAATTGCTCTGATACCTGAATTAATATCGCCTTTATTCATTGCGGAGCTGAACCAAAATAATGCTTTTCGTTGATCTTGTTGCACCCATGGGCTGGAGTTTAGGATCATGCCTAAGCGATACTCGCTACGAACTAATCCGTATTTGCTCGATTGAGAAATCCAATTGATAGCAGTGGGGATATCTCGTTGTTCTCTATAAAGCAACAGTCCGTATTCATACATCGCGCCGGGATGGCCCATGTTCGCTAGCGCTAATAGTTTTTTTTCTGCTTCGCCTTCTTCTTGAGTTAGCCAAGGAAAATTGAGCAGCGCCATCGCATGGTGATATCGTTCGTTTAAACTTTCTCCTTTTGCCAACTTTCTAGCTACGTGGAGTATTTGGCTATACATTTGCTCATTCTCATTTACCAGCGTTGATTTTGAATGGCCAGCTGCACCAAGAAATACGCGATGAACAAAATCAATATGATGGCCATTAATTGAAGGTTTAGGTTGTGGGAAATGTACGAACTCTTCAATTAACCTTGAAACTGGCCCGCCTAATTTTTGCACTTCGAAATAATTACGCACAGATCCATCAGGGGCAATATCTATGTCTAAAATTAAATAGGGCTCTTTTGGCGTAGACATAAAATAAGCATCTTCATTACCGCCTTCTTCAATCGCTAAGTTGTTCATATTAGCAATTGAATTGTCAACGAAGTCTTCACTATAAAATACAGGCTCTAACTGGGCTTTATCATCAAATGTAACCCGTGCAGTTATTGTATCTTGTTTAAGCACAGGGAAATACTTTGCATCAATAACACTTTTACCCTGTTTGCTTTTATAGTCATTCATGACTTTTTTAAAAGCTGCCTGAGATTCTGTTGGTAGTTTTAGTAAGGTATTCTCGATGACTTTCTGCGCATCAAAATAGTTATATTCTGCTGCTAAAGAATAATAGATAAGTGCATTAATAATATCTTGCTCTACGCCTAAGCCCTTGGCATAGATTCGTGCTAGTTGATAATAAGCATGAGGGTTACCTAGTTGTGCTGCTTCTAGATAGCCAGATTTTGCCAAGTCGTAGTGTTGGGCAGTAAAATAGCTGTCAGTTTTTAGTATGTCCGCAGCCGTCAAGGTTGAGGCATACATGGCTGTTGCTAACAACAGCCATTTTGTATTCTTCTTCATTATATTTTCCAATAATGATAGCCATTAATGTGAGCGTTATTTGCCAATTTTTACTGCTGGATCAGGTTCTTTATATATTCCAGGCTTAATTTTAATATTAATTTGTGCTTTATTTTTAGGCCACGATAGTATAATTAGTTGCTGTCTATCATTATCCCAAACTACTTCACTTGGTTGTGTATTTTTGGTTGAGTGATGAACATCTAAACCTGCTTTTATCGGGCTTTTACTCATAATGAGGTCATCGCCAATGTAGACAGTAAATCCATCTGGATAATGCCTATCTGCACCAACAAAAATACGTGAAACCCCTTTAGCATTATCACTTGTGATATTTAAATCTAATGTGCGTGTCGCAAAGTGAAATTTAAAGTTTTTGATGTCACCGGCAATTAGTTGTGGGTATGGGCGTGCAATAATGTCAGTTATATACTTTCTTTCTACAGTACCAATTGCTTGTTCATCACTGAAAATAGCCCAAGTAGAAGGACCACCTGGTAAAAAGTTTTGATAACTACGATTGCCTAGAAACCATGCTTTAATTGAGCCAACCCCCATTTCATCAAAAATTTCAGCTGTTTTTATATAAAACTCAATGTAATTTAGTTGTTCTTTGACTGAGTTGTCTGTTGTTACTAGGGTAGGGAATCCCCATTCACCAATGAGTATCGGTGCACCTAATAACTCAGATTCTTTATCAAATCTTTCCATCGTTGGAGCTATGTAATCTAAATGCTCTTGGTAGATATGTGGGGCAAAAATAATATTTTTACGATCTATTCTTTTTGTTATTTCTGCATATTGGTTTTTGTTGATGGCATCGCCTTTATTCATGAAAATGGTTTGTATTAAAAACTGTTTATTGTCGCTGTACGGAATAGCAGCATCGATAATTTTTTCATATAGCGGGATCAAATAGCGACGAGTTAGCTGATCGTAAGAAATATCCATATCTTTTTTACGAGGCTCGTTGACTAAATCATATCCAATCACATAATCGTTATCTTTAAACGCTTCCCATATATGCTTCCAAGCATTGATATAGGTTTCTTGTTCGTTATTTTTGTTTAGGTATAACTCTTCCCACGAAAAATCAGTTGCACCATACACAGTCATTTTAAATACTGTTTTAATGCCAGCCTCGCGGCCTAACTTAGTAGCACGTTTAACTCTGGCTAAATATTCAGGTTCAAACGTGTTGTCGCCAAGCTCACTTAATTTGCCCATTTCAAGTCGAATAACTTGAACATTGGCACCCATTCTTACCATTCTTAAATAGTCTTCAGGGTTGAAGTCTACCGCACCTGCATGGTCATTGGTATTAATGACATAACCTCTAGGGATCATATGTCTACCATCATTATCTCTTAAACCGTGTTTAATATCGGCAAAACTAAACGGTGATATTAACCAAATCGTTACTAGTACCAAAACCTTACAAATGCGATGTGACATAACGGCTCCTATATTTTAATCTAAGTGGAATACTTGTTCGATAGATGTAACAATTGGCGAATTGTCGGCGTTTGTTTCCATAATGTCAGACATAAATGCCCACCACTTTTTAACAATCGGTGTAAGTGGTAGGTCGTCCATTTTGTGATCATTAGTTCTTTTCAAAACAGCAAATAGTGTGTTTGATGATGGCTCATGAAATATTGAGTAATCAGATACACCTGCGTTTTTTAGCTCTATAACTAGTTCAGGCCAGATCTCGTCATGACGCTTTTTATATTCAGCTTCATTGCCTGCTAGTAAAGTCATGGTGAATGCAATTTTTTCCATGTTAATACCTATATTATTTTTTAAATGTATCTAAATAGTTTTGCCATTGAGCACGTGTTGTAATCTCGCCTGCTGCTTCCCATGCAAAACCAGCATGGTACTCAAGTGAGCCATCTTTATCTGATTTTGTGAATATCCATATGTGACTCTCGTCTTTTGCTTGTTTAGCTATATGTTGAATATCTTGTACTTTAGAAGGATCTATAATCGCGCCGGTACCGAGAGCTTTGCCGTCAAACATTTCCCAAGCAGAAATTCGCCCTGTTTGCTTATTATGCGCCACTAAGGCTTTCTCATCATGAGTTGTAACGCCGATAGCAATTGGGAGTGAGGCCGGTTTACCATTGAGTTTGAACGTGGAGTTGACTTTATAAAGGTTAGAGCCCATTGAGAGAGAAATCGTTTTTGATTCGTTAACTAACCCTAGTGGTGTTTGCCATTCATATTGAAGAGTGAATACAACTTTTTCTGGGCCATTTTGCTGAATTTCAAAACTTTTATAGTTATGGGCTGTATAATCCTTACCATCAACCCAAACTGCAGAACCACCAACACCACGACTAATACCGACATGGTATGGGTCATAACCCTCACCTGAGTCTCTGTGGTATGAAGCGGTGCCTTTAAATGCTTGGTCGTACCATTTATCTATGATCGAGTAATCAACCTTTTTTAGCCAAGCATCCACGCCACTCGCGTGTCCTTTTATAGGGGCTGCTGGTCCATACACTCGAAAAGCAACTTTATCATTCTCCCATGCAAAGTCGTCCTGTCGTTTAGGGACATATACAGCATATGCCTTTACTTCTTTCGCGTAGGTATTTTGCTCTTGAACTACGGTTGAGGTTGCATCTGCACAGCCGGTTAACACAGCATAGCTGGTGGCTATAACGAGCAATGAAGATGTTTTTAAATTAAGCGATTTTTTCATCGTAATACCTATTTATCGTGTGTTTATAATGAGTTAACTGTGCACTTTTTAATTATTCAATGCGCCATAGTTATATTAATTATCCTGCACTTTATATTTCAAATTAGCGAACATAGGAGCGACTTGGCTGAGAGTTAATATATTTTGTTGCATCTACGTGATTGATATTGCATCATTGTGACTAATATTGCAATTTAATGTGTTAATCTTGACTGTATAAAGTTGATCTCAATTGCAGCAACTAGAGCAGGGTGGGGGATAAATTTTGAATAGACGAAAGTTTCTCATTGGTAGTGCTGGTTTTGCTGCAGCAACCATGACTGCATACGAGCTTGACTGGTTAACTCAATTAAAGAAAGAATACCCGAATGTGTTAATGCTAATTATTGATGATTTAAATGATTGGATTGGGCCACTAGCTGGGCACCCAAACACAAAAACGCCTAATATTGATCGACTCGCCAACATGGGAACGGTGTTTACCAATGCGCATGCTCCCGCTCCTTTATGTGGTCCATCACGTGCGAGTATTATGACGGGGCTTGCGCCCTCCTCTACGGGTATATATGGGCACATTCACGATAAAGATATTAAAAATGCAAACGATAAAGCCAGCCAATCTATTTTTTTAAGCGAGTACTTTAGAAAGCATGGTTACTACACTGCAGCTGTTGGTAAAGTTTTTCATGAACGAGTAGCGCCAGATAGCTTTGATACCTATGGCGGTCGTACAGCGGGGTTTGGCCCGTATCCACAAAGCAGAATGAAATGGCATGATCCACGCACAAATACTGACTGGGGGGCATTTCCCGATACAGATCAGCAGATGCCAGATTATGAATCAGCGCAATGGCTTGCGAAGCAGCTTGCGATGGATTATGACAAGCCATTTTTTATGGTAGGTGGGTTTTTACGCCCGCATGTGCCTTGGCATGTACCTCAGAAGTGGTTTGATATGCATCCTGTCGAAGAGCTTGAATTACCGGCATACTTTAAAAATGATTTAGATGATGTGCCAGAGATTGCCACGCAAGTATCGGAATTACCTATGATGCCTACCACTGAATGGGCTATTGAAAGTGGTGAGTGGAAAAATATGGTTCAAGCATATTTAGCAAGTATTTCATTTGTTGACTCTTGTATCGGAACTGTACTTGATGCGCTTGAAAAAAGTGAATATGCGGATAACACGGCTATTGTTCTATGGGGAGATCATGGTTACCAATTAGGAGAAAAAGGTAAGTTCGCTAAAATGGCTTTGTGGGAAAGAGCAACTCGCACACCATTAATAATCAAACCACCCAAGTCATCTGGTGGACAAGTAAGTAACCGTCCTGTCAGTTTACTTGATTTATACCCTACGCTTATCAAAATGTGTGGGTTACCCGAAAACCCGTTAAATCAAGGGCAAGATTTATCACCATTGCTAAATAACCCTGATGCGCAATGGGAGCATGCTGCAGTCACAACGTATGGCCCAAATAATCATGCAGTGAAAACAGAGCGTTATCGCTATATACGCTACGAAGACGGTAGTGAAGAGTTATACGACCATGAAAATGATAAGAATGAATGGCATAACGTCGCGGAGGCAGACGAGTATAAAAATGTGAAAGCGCGTTTATCTGCCTTTCTGCCTAAAGAAAATGCCAGTTGGTCTGCTGCTTCATACTATACAGGTAACCCGTATTTTTCAGATTTAACCGAAAGATCATTAACAAAGAGTAAGTAATAAAGCCGTGAAGAACAAAATAGCTTGTTGGTAAAAACTAAATATTCAACGATTTTAGAGAAACACTAGGATTTTGAACAAATAGAAAGGGATTTAGCTCTATTTAAATAAAGTTTGATATGCAGATATCGAATTAAAATTCTATAAAGATAACAACACACACAATTTGGATAATTATGAACAATAAAGAAAATGTATTATTAATTGTCATGGTTTGCTTTGTCGCAACAATTGGCGGTTTTTTATTTGGTTTTGATAGTGGTGTTATAAATGGCACTGTAGATGGCTTGCAAGCTGCATTTGGTTCAAGCAGTGCGGGCACAGGATTCAACGTATCAAGTATGTTGATTGGCTGCGCAATTGGTGCTTTTAGTGCCGGCCGATTAGCTGATAAATTTGGTCGCCGCCGAATCTTACTTGTTGCAGCTGTGTTTTTTATTATTAGTGCCTGGGGATCTGGGGTTGCAGATTCATCTTTAGAATTTGTGATCTATCGTATCTTAGGTGGTTTAGCTGTAGGTGCTGCATCAGTGATGACGCCAGCTTACATTAGCGAAATTGCTCCAGCACGATACAGAGGTACGCTGTCTACTTTACAACAAGTTGCAATCCTTTTTGGTCTGTTTAGTGCTTTTGTTAGTAATTACTTTTTGGCAAACAGCGCTGGCGGTTCAACAGCGGTATTTTGGCTTGATTTAGAAACATGGCGTTGGATGTTTTGGGTTGAGCTAGTACCTGCAAGTTTATTTTTTATCGCTTTATTTTTTATCCCAGAAAGCCCACGTTATTTAATTATGGCGGGGAAAAAACAGGCTGCAATAAATGTACTGTCTCGCTTATATGGTTCTGAGTCAGCGCAATCAAAACATGACGAGATAGCAGCTTCACTTGCTGTTGATAAACACCAGCCAAAACTTTCTGATTTAATTGATAAATCTAAAAACAGATTACGCCCAATTGTTTGGGTGGGTATTGGTCTTGCTACATTCCAGCAATTAGTCGGTATCAATGTGGTTTTTTATTATGGAGCAGTGCTTTGGCAAGCGGCAGGTTTTACAGAGTCTGATGCATTACTCATTAATATAATCAGCGGCATGGTCAGTATTTTAGCGGTATTTATTACTATGTACTTTATTGACAAAGTAGGTCGAAAGCCATTTCTACTGATTGGCTCTGTCGGCATGACAGTTACGCTCTCGATTATGGTTTACGCTTTTTTAAACGCAGAAACTGGCGCATCGGGAAACTTAGAGTTGGGTGATCAAGGTATTGTTGCTTTGATAGCTGCAAACGCATACGTGTTTTTCTTTAACTTATCGTGGGGCCCTGTTATGTGGGTCATGTTAGGTGAAATGTTTCCTAACCAAATCCGCGGCTCAGGCCTTGCGGTCGCAGGTTTTGCACAGTGGATCGCCAACTTCTTAATTACTTGGTCATTCCCAATTATGCTTACTGGTATTGGTTTAGCAGGGGCTTATGGTTTTTACGCAATTTGCGCGCTAATTTCGGTGGTATTTGTATTTAAGTTCTTAAATGAAACGAAAGGCAAAGAACTCGAAGAGATGGGTGGGTAATTCTATATATTTCAGATAACAGTGTGGGGCTAATGAAACCCAAGTCCCACCTTTTGACCCACAATGACATTTATAGTCAGATAATTATAAGCTAGGAAAAATATGAAATTACATACTATATTCATTTCTTTATGCGTTATGTTATTGAGTGCCTGTGGTGGAAAAACCAATACTTCTGCTGTTGAGTCACCGCAAACGTCTACGTTGAAAAAGCCAAACATTTTAATGATTGTAGTTGATGACTTAGGTTGGTCTGACGTAGGTTACAATCAAACTACTGACTTATTTGAAACCCCCAATATTGATGAGCTATCAAAGCAAAGCTTACGTTTTGATCAAGCTTATGCGGGAGCAGCAAATTGTGCACCTAGTCGTGCGGTTTTAATGTCTGGCCAATATGGTCCACGCCATGGTGTTTATACGGTCTCTCCATCGACGAGAGGAAATGAGAAGACGCGTAAATTAATTCCAATTAAGAATAAGCGTGGGCTAAACCTAGAAGTAATTACATTGGCTGAATCGTTAAAAGCAGCGGGTTATGCGACGGGTCACTTTGGAAAATGGCATTTGGGAGCAGATCCGGATAAACAAGGCTTTGACACGAATGTTGCTGGTAGCCACCAAGGGATGACCTTTCATTATTTTAGTCCTTATAAATTACCTAATATTGAAGATGGACCAAAAGGAGAGTACCTAACAGATCGCTTGACTACAGAAGTAATTGATTGGGTAAAATCTAAAAAGAATGAGCCATTTTTTGCATACCTACCCTATTATACTGTACATACCCCATTTCAAGCGGTCGCTGATACTGTAAAAAAATATCAGGATAAAGGTATCAAAGATATAAAACAGGCAACTTATGCGGCGATGGTAGAGTCGATGGATACTAATGTTGGCCGTATATTGTCGATGCTTGAGGCTGAAAACTTAGCTGATGATACCCTCGTTATTTTCACCTCTGATAATGGTGGTTACCGCATGTCATCATTTCCTTCACCATTAAGAGCAGGTAAGGGCTCTTATTATGATGGGGGATTACGTGTTCCTTTATTGGTTCGTTGGCCTGATGTGATAACTCCCAATATTGAGCAGACACCAGTTATTAATGCCGATTTTTATCCAACACTTTTGAGCTTTGCTAATGCTGAGCAACCAGACCAAGAGTTGGATGGAATGGATCTGAGCTCACTACTACTAGGAAACGAAACAATTACATCTCGTGATTTGTTTTGGCATTTTCCTATTTATCTTCAAGCACATCATGCTTTAACTGACCAAGGACAAGATCCCTTATTTAGAACTCGCCCCGGCAGTGCTATTAGAAGCGGTAATTGGAAACTAATTCAATATTATGAAAATAATGAATTTGAATTGTACGATCTTGCTACTGACCAAGGTGAAACGGTGAATTTAGTTAACAGTGCGCCTGAAAAGTTTAAAGAGCTTAAAACAAAGCTACTAAATTGGCAGCAACAAATTGGTGCTGATATACCTACGCAATTAAACCCCAAGTACGATGCTCAGTTTAATGAGCAATTAATTGCTGAGAAGTTATTGCAAATTAAAGAGCAGTAAACCGACAAAATATTAATTTACAATATGTGGTAACACACTAAAAATCGATGATGCTTATCTCATTGTGATATAGGATTTTGTTACCACATTTATATCTTGTAGCTTAAATAGATAACGATATTTAACAGATCTATTTAAATTTGAGAGAATTTATTATGCACTTAAGGCGTACTAATCATAAAGCTAAGTATATATTTCTTTGTAGCTTAGCCTTTTTATCTATTCTAGTGAGTTTTGCATCGCAATCACGTCAACATGAGCAAACAGTTACTTCAATAGCGATTGACCGTGTGTGGTCTGGGCATCGCATTAAACCTTATTTGTTAACTAGAGGGCAGCAACAGTTTGTTGCTTACTATGATGCAAATCGGCAAATGACGATTGCACACCGCCACTTAACTGGAAAATGGCGTTATTATAAAGTTGATAGTTGGCTTGGTTGGGATAGCCATAACTATGTCACGATGGAGTTAGATTCTGACGGGCATTTGCATGTAATGGGTAATATGCATGCTGACCCTATTGAATATTTTCGTACTAGCGAGCCTTTGAATGTTCGTTCACTGAAACGTATCGATGTTATGGCTGATGAGGCATTAGAGCAAAGAATGACCTATCCAATATTCTTGCTAAATAAGAATAATGAGCTAATTGCCAAGTATCGGGATGGTGGCAGTGGTAACGGAAATGAAATCTATAATATCTATGACACTAAATCAAAAACTTGGTCGCGTTTGCATGCAAATAAATTTCTAGATGGTGAAGGGAAGATGAGTGGCTATTTTGAAGGGCCAACGCTAGGCCCTGACGGAATGTTTCACCTGATTTGGGTATGGAGAAATACCCCTAATGCAGCGACTAACCATAGCCTATCTTATGCAAAGAGTCCTGATCTCGTTAATTGGCAGGATTCAAATGGGCAAAAGTTAGCGTTACCCATCACTTTAAAAATGACAGAAGTTGTTGATCCTGTCCCTCCGTTTGGAGGCATGATCAATGGGAATGTTAAGTTAGGGTTTGATCAGCAGAAAAAGCCAATAATTGTTTATCATAAATATGATGATAACGGTGATACACAAATCTATATTGCTCGTAAAGGCAGCTCAGATGACTGGGAAAGCAAAAAGATTAGTAGTTGGAAGGGCTTTAGATGGGACTTTGGCGGGCACGGTTCACTAGGCCGTTTTATGGTTAAACCTTATGCACTGCAAGTGATAGATGAACAGACATTAGGTGTTACGGTTAGACGTGAAGATGATGTTATGCGCTTTATAGTAGATGCTAATAGCTTAGAGACAGTTAAAGTTGAAAAAGCAGATATCTTTCCTCCGATGATTGAAAAGCAAACTTTAGCTGCTAATAAGCATCTTGCAAAAGATAAAACTATAAAGCTAGAGCACCATGTTTTTGAAGGACAGGGTGATTCAAGCTCAAATGGCAAAAAATATTACCTATCATGGCAAAGCCAGCCAGGCAACAGAGATAAAGCTCATAGTGTGATTACTGAACCGAGTGTTTTACTTTTAAATGAAATAGCTCAGCCTTAGCTACACCGCTACTTAATAGCCTGAAAAGCCGCTAGTAAGTTACTTATTAGCGGCTTTTGAATTATAGGAGGATACATTACCTTTTAGAGCTTCATATAAAAATAAAACATAAAGTAAAAGCTAAATGTCACAGCTTGAGATTGGAAAAGTATTGGGCTAACGATATAACTTGAATATAAATTCATTTCGACAGCAAGGTACATCTAGTCTTCGCCTATTTCAGATACGTCACGTCGCCAGCCCAAATATGATTTGGTGCTACCACATTGTGGTTCTGATTAAGCAAGTTATCAGTTATTGTATCCGAGCGCTAACGGTTGGTTGCCACTTCATAAGTCATTCGTCGTTTAACATTTAAATTGAGCCTCGTCATTAACTTTATAGTTTTATAAAACGTTATTTTGAAGCCCTTTTCGTAAGTTCTTATATAACTAGCGATAGCGATCAGTTGCAATTTGTCTTTTCTAAAGTAGATGAAACAGTTTGACCAAATTAAGTGTTAAGTATAGGTTAGTGAAAAGGTATAACTGTACTTCCCTCTCTAAGGTACGTCATGATTTGCTACCTTGCAAACGTGAGATAACCGGAAAGACAGACCTATAGTGTTGTATAATTATTAAGTCTCTTGTTATTGATGAAAATCGGATTGTATTTTGTTATTTAATAAAATAGTGAAACTTGAACCTTCTGCTAGCAAAGCGTTATGCTCTACTGACGCCAGCCGAGCACAACAGTTTAACGAGTTATTTGAAGCCGATAAAAATCGACTTTATCGCTATATATATGCTTCAGTTTGGAATACTAGTGCTGCTGATGATATTTTTCAAGAAACCAGCTTAACCTTATGGAATGAATTCTCTAAATTTGAACTCGGAAGTGACTTTTCAAAATGGGCAACTTGCATTGCCTTTAATCGTATTAGAGCCTACAAACGCAAACAAAATAAATATCAGTTGGGATTAGAAGATGACTTATTACAAGAATTTAGTAATAACCTTTCTGTGCTAGAAGAGAATACGGTACCTCAAGAAACAAGATGGCGTTATTTAGAACATTGTCACAGTTTACTCTCTCCACCAATGCAGGAGATATATCAATATTTTTATAATCATAACTTAATGGCGCAAGAGATTGCAGATCAATCTGGCCGATCTATCTATGCTATTCGCAAGGCTATCCACAAATTAAGAAAAAAATTATTCGATTGTGTTGAGCAAAAAATTAGCGGAGATGAGAAATGAAGAGAAGTGAAAAGTTTGCCGCTATCCGAGAAATAGCTGACGAAATAGGTACTAAAACAGCTACGCCCGAACAACAAAAAAAATTGTCACAATTACTTAAAGGCAATCTTGAAGCACAACAATTTTTTTATGATTACATGAGTATGCACGCCCAATTACTCTCTGGCGCTGATAGTAATTTAGAATTTTCTTACAAACGCAAAGCTGAAACCGCCATCACAGAAGAGTTTGTGATTAGACGAAAAGACAACGCAGATATCATTAACGACATAAATATAGATGCAAGTAAGTTACAGCAAAAAACAGTTTCACCATTAAATACCTTGGCAGATCTAAGTAATGCACAACCACAAAAAACTCCTCATAAGCTGTTAAAATTCTGGATAATACTCACCGCACTAACCTTTTTACTATTCTTAGTTTGGCAATCATTTAATCAAAACACTTTGCCAGTTATTGCAGAAATTGAACAAGGAAAAATTTCCATTATTGGTCAGGGGAGAATCGAAAACTCGCAGCTATTTTCGGGCGAATACCAAGTTGAACAAGACGCCGGTTTAATACTAGCCAGTGGTGACAAGTTGCGCTTAACCGCTCATACCCATATTAAGTTTTTTAATCACAATGAAATACTCCTAACTCAAGGAAAATTGATCATTGAGCCAGTATCAAATAACAATATTATTCTTCATGGCCCCAATTTTACCTTACACTCAAATGGTGGTTCGCTTACTATCGACTTAACTCAAGCGCATCTCAATCCCATCATCCAAAGTAGCGATAACACCTTATTAATTCCTAGCCGTTGGCAACCTAAACATTTTTGGAGTTTTGATAGCCAAAGTGATCGCGCGATTGATTCAGCGGGCGGAGCAACAGGCATTCCCTCGACAGGAACCTTGCGAACAAAGGGACTAGTAGGACAAGGGGCATTTATTTTTGATAATAGCGCCAATGCAAGAATAGATGTTGGCTCAGGTGGAGGTACAGCACCAGCGACAGGATCTTTTTCGGTTACAGATGGCGTTACCATTGAAGCGCTGATTCGCCCTGAGTATTCAGGCAAGTTTAAAGAAATAGATGTTATCTTTCGAAAAGATAAGGGCGATAATGAACTTCGCATGCTGCTCAGCTTTCAGCATGATCAAGGTAAAAACTACCTGCGACCGGAAGGTCAATTTAACGAAAGTTTAAGTTTTGGTCTTTACATTGTTGGCCAAGGCTATCATGAATTAAAGCTACCACTGGATGGACTCAAAGGGCGCCCGACATTAGCGCAACTAAAACAAGGTCATTTTCATCATGTTGTGGCCAGTTACAATGTAAGCACAGGTTTAAAAGCCATCTATATAAATGGTGAACGACTTGCAAGTTACCAATATCCACCAGGGTCAAAAATTCTAAGTGGTGGTCCAGGACAGGCTTCTATCGGTAATAATCCAGCAGAGTCTCGTTGGGCGGTGGAGGCTTTTTCAGGCATTATTGATGAAGTTGCATTTTACGATTTTGCTTTACCTTCAATGTCAATAAATCAGCACTTCAAAAATGCCCTAAAAGGGCATAACTACTTTAGTTTACTGCAAAGTGCTGACCCACTCCCTAAAACAACCCAATTACCCTTACCTATGCGATCTACACTTGAACTTGATAGATTAACGGGATTACCACTACAACTTACATCACAATAAAACAATAGCGTTAAAATCACTTCTGCCAAGGCTTTACTCAAAATCTTGGCTAGATTTTATTAAAAATTAAAAATTAAAAAAAGGGTATCAATCCCTCATATTGGTGACTAAGTCTTATATACAGTAAAGCATTTATACATCACAGCTAACCATTGCTATGTAAAATGATAATTAGGACACCAAATGACTAAACGAAAAACATTCTTCTGGTTCATAGCCAGCTTATTAACTTTATTTTCTTTCCAATCAGCCGCCGTTAAATGGGATGCAGAATGGATTTGGACCAAACAAAAAATTGGCAATCCAAACGATTGGGTGATGCTACGTAAAGAAGTCGACATCACTGATTTTGATAAGATAACGCCTAATGAAGCAATAACCGCTTATATCAGCGCCGATACCAAATATTGGTTATGGATCAATGGTGAAATGGTGGTGTTTGAAGGCAGTTATACTGGCGGTCCTTCGCCGGTAAAACCCTCCCCTAGGGTTGACAGTTTTCCCATTGCTTCTAATAAATATTACGACCAAGTAGATATCAAAAAATATTTGAAAAAAGGCAAAAATACCATTGCCGCTTTAGCATGGTATTACGGTGCAAATGGCGACAAAGGCACCCATATTTCTGCGAGAATTGGTGGTTTTATATTTCAGGCTAAAGTGGATGAAAAGCTCATTATTTCTGATACCTCATGGAAAGCTAAAAAACATGAAGCTTACCAACCTGTAGCGAAAGAAAAACATCGCCGTGTTGCTGCATGGAGTGTTAATTATGATGCCCGCAATGATATGGGTGATTGGGGTAACGACGCATGGTATTTACCAGGTTATGATGACTCTAACTGGGAGCTGGCTAGCAGTGCTAAAAAACCACCGCGTGCACCGTTTTTCGAATTATTTCCGAGTGAAATACCACCGTTAAATAACTTTGGTTTAGCCAATTGCACTAATTTCCCAGAGTCCAAATTCCCGTTTGTCAGTGACGGTAAAAAAATCAAATGTAAGTTAGATTTTAATAAAAATTTTACCCCTTATTTTGATATTGAAGCACCTGCGGGCTTAAGCATTCACATTAAGTCTAATATGCGATTAAACACTATTGAAACCTTTTACACGACCAAACAAGGTCGCCAACAGTTTGAATCTTATTCTTGGTTAAATGGTCGCATAATAGAATACACCATTCCCAAAGGCGTAACCGTGCACGGTTTAAAGTACCGTTGGACAGGTGTTGGCAAGCCTGTTGGTCATTTTGAAAGTGACGATGCATGGTATTCACGTATATGGCAAATGTCAGAAAACACCCTGTATATTTGTGCCCGAGATAATTTTATGGACACCCCCGACCGTGAACGCGGTTTATGGATTGGCGATGTCGCCGACCAAGCTAGTTATCTATTTTATAGCATGGATAAACCCGGCCGAGATCTATTGAAAAAAGCGATTAAAGTCACTATGGCCTTTAGTGATTCAGAATCGGGCGTATTTGCAGGCTTAGGCCCGGGACGTTTTCGTGAACTACCGGCACAAAGCTTACAGTTTATTGAACAAGGCGTTTGGCATTATTATTACAATACTGGTGATTTAGAAACCCTCGCCTACGCTTACCCCTATGTGCATAAATATTTATCCATCTGGGAAAAACAAGAGAATGGTTTAATCGTTTTTAGGGATGGCGCTTGGAAATGGACTGATTGGGGCCCGCAAGACACTATTGATTACGATGTAATCCAAAACGCCCTGTATTACAGCGCTTTAGTATCTGCTCGTAAAATGGCAAAAGTCTTAAACGATAATACTCATATGGCGTTTTACGATCAACGAATTACAGAGCTTAAACAAGCCTTCCAACAGCACTTTTGGCAAGATGGTTTCTATAGTAGTAAACCGAACAAACTCAAAGATGATCGCGCTAACGCCGTCGCCATTATATTTAGCTTAGCCGAACCAGCTCAGTACCAACAAATTGTCGATAACGTATTGATCCCTAATCAATATGCCAGTCCGCATTTTGAATGGATGATTTATAACGCCATGGCTATTGCCGGCCGTTATGACGATGCGCTAGCACGAATGAAACAACGTTATGGCAAACAAGTGGATAACAAAGAGCGCTCAACCTTAACCGAATATATGACAGGTGGCGGCACCGAAAACCACGCATGGAATGCGCCAGCAACCGTATTAAGTCAATATATTGCCGGTATCGCACCAACGTCTGTTGCATGGGAAACTTACGAAATCATGCCAAATATGGCGCACATGAAACACATCAAACAATTAGTGCCGAGCGTGCAAGGTGATATTGAATTTGAAATAAGCCGTGATAATAACAGTATCAATATGACGCTAACGTCACCTAAAGGCAGTACAGCAACTGTCGGTATTCCAAAGGCCTACTTCAAGGTCAACACGCTAAGTATCAATGACAAGCAGGTATTCAAAGCAGGTTTGTTATGGTCAACCGACAATACAGATCAATATCCAGGTATTCGTTATATGGGAGAAGACGATAAATACTTGAAGTTTGAACTGGCTCCAGGCGATTGGACCATTCAAGCAGGTCAATAGCCATCGTTTGAGCAAACACATGTATATCGGAGTCATAATCTGATTTTTAGGAATGTGACTTCGATATACAAAGCATTGAAGAGTAAGCTAGGAGTACAATATGTTTAATGATAATAACGTGATAAATAAATCAACTTTAATCACAATATTCAAGCATCGTTTCACAAACACCAATACGATTAAACAAATTAGACTGCTAGCCCAAACTTAAAATGCGCCTTTGTGCACATTACAAACAAATTTTAAGAATCCCGAGAAACATAACTACCCTGAAACTTGGTTTCTGGATAATGGCAAAATATTAGTAACCGAGGTTTATCCGCAGATCAGAATGTCAGCAGAGAGCAGCGCCTATAAAAGAAAAAGTAGCTGCTCAAACAACGATTGCTCAAATGCAAGCTGCTTTTTAAAAATCGTGATACAGAGTTTAGAACTCACGCGTGATGGCATTGGATGAGTGGTGAAGTATCCGACTTAATTGGTGCGGTAATACTTAAAGAATGGATTGCTGTCGCTCTTGATTAAGCTGACAAGCTATTTTAAATAAATTGAATAATAATTAACGTTGGACAATAACAATATGAAAAAAATAGCCTTATATGCTGTAAGCATAACAATATTGGCTACTGGCTGTGCTAATGATATTCAACTGGCTAAAACGGCAACGGTTGTTAGCGAGGAGAGCACAACATCAGTAAGCCAAAAAATGCCGCCTGTAGTATTAGACGGAAAGCTCATTTACGAATCCTTCGAAAATGGCGGCTGGAATGCTCCTGGCGCTCGCGGCTTTACGCCGGGTTTGATCGAATCCTTACCAAAAAACTTTATGTTTAATCAACACCAAGGTGAACATTCCTTTGTCTTAGAGAGAAAAATAGTACGCGGAGGAAAATATGCCGCTAAATTGGTTTGGCATCATGAGAATCCTGCGGCCTACAATGGCAAAGAAGACAAAATAGATAATGTTGACCGCAAAGCAATGTTCCATGGTTATAAAACCAAAAAAGTGATGGGGGCTCATGCTTGGTATGGTTTTAGTTTCTATTTCCCCGGTGAAGGTACTAAAAACGAAGATAATCACTGGCTGTTTTTTCAAATCCACGGTAGTGCAGATAAACGCTTAAAAGAGCACTCGCGAAATCCGCCTTTCTATATTTCACTCGATAAAAATGGTCTATATGGTGGTTATAAATGGGATCCTGATGAAAAGAGTACTACTAGAAAGGGGAAAGGCACCAAAAATTATCGAATTCCAGGCGCTAAAAGCCAATATCTTGACCGATGGGTCGATTTTGTTGTTCATACCAAAGTAGATTATTCAGATGCTAAAACCGGTGTAGTCGAACTATGGGTTGATGGCAAGAAAGTGCTCAATGAGCAAAACGTTCAGTTTGGCTATAACGATGATAAAGGCATTTACCCATCGTGGGGTATGTACTTTAACGGTGATTTAAGTGTCATGAATCACGATCACTTTTTATACCTTGACGAAATTCGTATGACGGATGAAGAGAATGCAAACTATAAGGATGTTGCACCTCGTTAGAATTAAACACAATGATGTACTTCATATCATTAGATCTTACTTTGGGTATGCTTGGCTTGGTTCATAATAAAGAAATAAGGTAAATTATATAATCCCACTTCCGCCAAGGTTTTTGCTCAAAACCTTGGCGAGACTTTATTTATTTTTACTAAAAATTTAAAAAAAGGGTATCAATTTCTCATATTGGTGACTAAGTCTTATATACATTAAAACATTTAGGACTCCAAATGACTAAGCGGAAGACATTAATTTGGCTGTTTACCAATTTATTAATTTTATTTTCTTTTCAATCAGCCGCGATTAAACAAAGCCAACCGCTAGCTCAAACTCAAAATGTCCCTTTACCTTTTAGCACATTAAAAACAAATTTTAAGAATCCCGAGAAACATTATTACCCTGAAACTTGGTTTCACCTCAATGGCAAAAATATTAGTAAACTAGGTTTAACCGCAGATTTAGCCGCAATTAAAAAAGCTGGATTACAAGGTATACAGTTATTTAATACCCGATCTCAGCCATACCCGAATGTCGAACAAGTGCCAATTTTAACCCCAAAATGGGAAGAGATGATTAGTCATATCGCAGATGAAACAGAGCGTTTAGGATTAAATTTAACTCTCCAAAACTGCCCCGGTTGGTCGATGGCTGGTGGTCCTTGGGTTCCCGCTGAAGAGTCACAGCGAGAGTTAATTGAGCATGTATTTCAATTAAAAGGCGGGCAACTTGTTCAAAAATCGTTAGATCTTAAAGCTGAGTATTTAACTTTTGACCGTAACTACCAAGATATTAAAACCATCGCCTTTAAAACGCCTAAAAATGAAAGTTCGGTTAAGCCAATTCCCCAAATTTCACCCATGAGTTATCAAACTAATAATTCGATGGTGCCATGGGATACCGTATTTGAAGAAGCAAAACAGGTGATGTATGACCCTAAAAAAATTCATTCACAGGAGCCTTATAGAACCTATCAACAGAAGAACATTCAATATGTTGATGAAAAACCGACGTGGGTGGCCGTCACATTTGCAGAAAAAACCACCTTACGAAGTTTAGAATTACCCCCTATTCGTACTGTTTTGACTAATCGCCTTTTGCCCAAGGTAAATATCGGCATTTTAGTTGAAGCTCAACAAGATAATGAGCAGTGGCAAACCCTTGCTTCACTCAAAGTTCCTACAAGTCATTGGTACGATAATGATTACCCCGTGACGTTTAATTTACCTGAAACAAAAGCCAAAACCTTTAAATTAACCTTTACTGATGATCCCTTATTTTTGTCTTATGTCCGTTTAAATGGTCACGTGCGTTTACATAACCATGAAGCTAAAGCCTCAAAAAGCTCGCGCGGTTTACAAAGCGACATCAAGCAATTTGTTACTGCTGAAGATACGATAAACCCCAATGACATTATTGATTTAACCTCATATGTTAATAACCAAGGTCAACTAAACTGGCAAGTCCCCAAAGGTGACTGGACAGTGATCCGCTTTGGTCACGTGAATATGTTAAAAACCAACCGTCCTGCCGAGCCAGAAGCAACCGGTTGGGAAACCAGCAAGCTCGATAAAATTGCAATAGAAAACCATTTACGCCATGGCATGATGGGGAATTTAATGCGCGATGGTGGCCCACTAGATGGTCATAAACTACATGGCATGTTAATCGACAGCTGGGAAAGCGGCGTGCCTACATGGACCATGCACAAAGATGATTTACCCCAAGCATTTAAACAGCGTCGTGGTTACGACATGATGCCATATTTACCTGCCACATTAGGCTATATCGTCAGTTCAGTCGATGACACAAATAAGTTTTTAAGGGATCTTCGTCAAACCATGGCTGATTTGTATGTCGATAATTTCTTTGACCATTTTAGAACCGTGGCTCACGATATGGGATCTAAAGTTTACACCGAGGGGGCAACCGGCGAAACATTACCTGGAGATCCCTTACGCTATTACGGCGTAAGTGATTTCCCAATGACCGAATTCTGGTACCCGAAAGCTCCGCAAAATCAAAAAGAAGCCAAACCTATCTACGCCGCGGCATCGGCTTATCATTTATATAACAAACCGTTTTTAGCTGCTGAAGCCGCAACGCAATTAGGGGTGAAATGGAATGAGTCCCCTAAAGATATCAAATACCTGATCAATGAAAATTTTACCAAAGGTGTTAACCATTTAGTCTTTCATACTTTTTCTCATACCCCACAACTTGATGTCGTGCCCGGATCTAGCTTTGGTGGCAATATTGGCTTCCCCTTTTTACGCACGCAAACATGGTGGCGTCATACACCTACATGGATCAAGTCTTTAGCGCGCAGCCAATATTTATTGCAACAAGGTGAATTTGTAGCCGACGTACTTTGGTATTTAGGTGATGATTTAGACCGTCATCCGTTTGATACCCATCCATTTCCACAAGGTTATAAGTTCGATTATTTAAATGAGGAACTATTGCAAGAAAAAGTACACATCGCTAACGGCCAATTGTATGTTGAAGATGCAGGTAAGTATAAAATCATTATGCTGCGTGACTCTCAGCGCATGTTGTTATCCACCGCGCAAAAACTTAAAGCTTTAGTAGAACAAGGCGCGGTAATTTTAGGTAACAAACCACAAACATCGCCGAGTTTGATGGATGATGCCCAAGATTTAAGCAAGCTCACCCAAATAGCAAACCAGTTATGGGGCGATACCAGTACCGGCATGAGAAAAGTGGGTAAAGGTAAAGTTTATTGGGGGCATACATTACCACAAGTATTGAACGCTGAAGCAATTCAGCCGGATGTTTCGTTTGCCAAAAAACTTGATTTACGCTGGATACATCGCAGTATTGGCGACACTGACGTTTATTACATAACGAATCAGCTCGATAAACCTATTGATGCTTCCATCCGATTAAGAACAACCGGTACAGCACCAGAAATTTGGAATCTAGATACAGGCAATACACATATTGCGTCAATTTGGCAGCAAGATGATTCCCACATGAATGTTGCTATTAGTCTCGATCCTCATGGTAGTCTGTTTATTGTGATTAACAAAAAACGTGCAGATGCAGCCACGGTGAAAAAATCGCTAGAACAAGGGTATATTGCGCTTAAACAAAGTAAAAGTTCCTTATTAAGTAGCCAACAGAATTGGTTTAAAATTCACGATACTTACACATCGCCGCTATCTTTTATAAATGGTCAGTTACTGCCAAAACAAACAGGTATGTATCAATGGCTCTCACATAACGGCGGTATCGATGAGCAATTTATTCAGACAGAAACCAAGCCCTTAAATAAGCCTTGGGTATTAGAATTTGAAGCCGGCTGGGAAACGCCATCACAGCTAACGTTAACAAATTTAATTCCGTTAAATGACCACGCAGAGCCTGCTATTCAACATTACTCAGGCACAATCGCCTATAACACTTCATTTACCCTGCAACATAAATCAAAGTTGATGCAATTAGATCTCGGTCAAGTGGCCGATATTGCCGAAGTGTGGTTAAACAACCAACGGGTCGGGACTCGCTGGGCCCCCCCTTATACCTTTGATATTACAAAACATGTAATTGATGGAGAAAATCAACTCAAGGTGTTGGTCACAAATACCTGGCGAAATCAACTGATATACGATGCCAAACGAAAAACATCACATAAGAAAACTTGGACGACCAATCCACCAAAAGAATATGAAACACAACTTGATCTTTCAGGACTCATTGGTCCTGTGAGTATTCAGCAAATTAATAATAACAGTGTAGATGGGATATAAACATCGGCATGATCAATTATAGAGATCCATTCAAGATGATGAAACAGATTAACGAAACTTTAACGCTTAGATATACGAAACAATCAAAGCGAGCTTTTTCAAAGTATGGTCGTTTTTCCATTTGCGCTTTTAGCTTTTTAATATTGTCTGCTTGCACAGACGTTGAAGAAATTTCAACAGTTGATTCTGGCGCTGAGCAGTTTGAAGAACAAGCAATACAAGCATTAAGCTTATCTTCCGAACAATTTTATCAAGCGCCTACAGAAGTATTAAAAGCCAATTTTAAGACGCCGCCTGAGCAAGTAAAACCTTGGGTTTATTGGTATTGGGTTAGTGATCACATTTCGAAAACGGGGATTGAAAAAGACTTAGCGGCGATGCAAAAAGCCGGTATTAATACTGCGCTAATCGGTATTATTCATCTTAAAGACGAACAAGGCGAAGTCAAAGCCTTAACGGAGCCGTGGTGGGATCATGTGCGTTTTGCCATTAAAAAAGCAGCTGAATACAACATAGACATTGGATTATTTAACTCACCCGGTTGGAGTCAGTCGGGCGGACCTTGGGTGACACTTGATAAATCAATGCGTTATTTAGACTCAAGTGAACATCAAGTAGTTGGCCCAAAACAACTTCACATGGCGTTAAATGCACCAGAAGCCAAAGGCCTAAAAAGTAACAGTGCCGACTTTTATCAAGATGTTCGTATTGTCGCGTTTAAAACACCAATTTATGAACAAGACAAACTAACAGCAAGCAATAGCGAAATTAGTATTAGTAATCCGAACACAAATACTTTGCTAAAAAACCAAGCGGTAGACGCACTGTTTGACGGCGACCGCAGCACTATTTATAACTTGCCACAAGAAGTACTTAACCATCAACGTAAAGGCTCTCGAAGCGAAGGTCAGCTGCAAATTGATTTAGTGCATCCAACAGTATTTCAAGCCCGTAGCTTAGAGATTTATCCTTACAAAACCTTAAAAACAACCGTTACCCTGTCTGCTAAAAATAAGGCTGGTGTATTTGAAGAAATTAAAACCTTCGAAATGCAACGTCCACGTGATATGGCAGCTATTGGTCCAGATCATGACGCGCCGATTGCCGTCACTTTTCCAGCGGTTGATGCCAAACATTTTCGTTTAACGTTTAATGGATTTCATCGTTGGCGTAGCGATAACCCAACCGACCCAGTTGGTTTTAAAGATATCGTATTATCAAAGGCTTACAAACTTGAACGTTATGCCGAGAAAAAACTAGCCAAAGTTTTCCCCAACCCGATGCCTAAATTTGATACTTACCAATGGCCAATGTCTACTGATGTTAGTGATCCGGCGTTATTAGTTGCCGCTGATGAAGTAATAGATATCACCAAACATGTCGAAGATGGACACCTAACTTGGCAAGTACCTGCGGGCGATTGGACAATTGTGCGTTATTTTATGCGCACTACTGGCACCGAAAACGGCCCATCAAGTGGACCCGCTCGAGGCCCAGAAATAGATAAACTCAGTAAAGAAATTGCTCAGTTTCATTTTGATGCGTACATCGGTAAATTTATTGAAAGCATGCCAGCAGCTGATCGCACCGCGTTAAAATATGCTGTCGTTGATAGTTACGAAAAAGGCGCACAAAACTGGAGTGACGGTTTTGCTGAAAAATTTGAGCAACGTTACGGTTACGACCCTGTTCCCTTTTTACCAGTTTATAGTGGCCGCGCTGTTAACAGTGTTGCACAAAGTGAGCGGTTTTTATGGGATGTCCGCCGGCTAGTTGCCGATGGTGTTGCCTACGAATATACCGCAGGTCTTAGAGAAAGAGCCCACCAGCACGGGTTAAAACTGTGGTTAGAAAACTATGGTCATTGGGGTTTTCCCGCTGAGTTTTTACAATACGGTGGCCAAGCTGACATCGTCAGTGGTGAATTTTGGGCCAGTGGCAATTTAGGCGCAATAGAACTCAAAGCCGCTTCCTCTGCTGCCCATATTTACGGCCAAAAAACCGTGATGTCAGAGTCTTTTACCTCGGGGCGTGATACCAGTTTTAAAAATCACCCATGGAATTTCAAAAAGCGTGGTGATTGGTCGTTTGTAGAGGGGATAAATCACACCTTGTTACATGTTTATATACATCAAGCGTATGATGACCGTTTTCCGGGGGTAAATGCTTGGTTTGGCTCTGAGTTTAATCGTAATAATACGTGGTTTGATTTTATGGGCAGTTGGCTTGATTATATAAAACGCGCGAACTACATGATGCAACAAGGGAAATATGTTGCTGACATTATGTATTTTATTGGCGAAGATGCGCCGAAAATGACTGGCGAAATTAACCCCGCAGTGCCTGAGGGCTATTCCTACGACTTCATAAACGCTGAGGTGATTTTAGAGCGGTTAACCGTTAAAAGTGGTTATTTTCATTTGCCAGATGGCATGCATTTTAAATTATTGGTGTTACCTAATTTAACAGCCATGCGCCCAGCGGTGTTAACTAAAATTCAGCAACTGGTTAAACAAGGCGGTACGATTTATGGACCTAAGCCAATACATTCTCCAAGTTTAGAAAACTTTCCGATTGCCGATCAAACCGTCCAACAGATTGCAAATTCATTGTGGCAAAACATTGATGGTGAAACTGTTACCCAAGCCAGTTACGGCCAAGGACAGGTTTTTTACACTGCAAATATCAATGCAAGCAACAGCGCAGATCTAAGCAGTGTCTTATCTACCACCAACACGCCAGCAGACTTAACGGGCTTGCCAGAAAATGTTATTTGGAGTCATCGCAGCAGCGATACTCATGATATTTATTTTATCGCCAACCAATCAGAGCAAAGCCTTGATATCAATCCAAGTTTTAGAATTAACCATGCAACTGGCAGTGCCGCGTCGTCATCACACATGCAGCCACAACGTTGGAATGCAGTGACTGGTGACATTGTTGATATTGCCCGGTTTGAATTAACCGATAACAACACCCGCATCCAAACACCGGTGACTTTACAAGGGTTAGAGTCGAGCTTTTTTGTTTTTGAAAAATCACCCGCGGCAAAACAAACCAGCCATAAAGTCAGCATCAAAAGTATTAACAAAGAAGAAAAAAACATGTTTTTACCATCGATGTTTAACCAAGATGGCACGACAACGATTGACGTTAGCGAAAATGGCGTTTACCAAGTCACAACAACAGACAATGTTAAACGCACATTAAAGGTTGATGATATCCCAACGCCACTAATACTTAACAAACCTTGGCAGTTAACGTTCGAACAAAATCGCGATGTGCCAAACACACTCACCTTAAACCAGCTCTCGTCGTTAACCACTTTAGAAAGCAAAGCCCTACAACATTATTCAGGAAAAATAAGTTATCAAACCACCTTTAGTCTTGATGAAAACATGTTACTTGATGATCAAACCTTACAGCTCGATTTAGGCGAAGTTGGTGTGATTGCGCGCGTAACGCTTAACGGTAAAGATTTAGGTGAGTTATGGAGCCGACCGTTAACGGTTGATATCACCGACGCTGCGCAACTTGGCGACAATACATTAACCGTAGAAGTAGCAACCACTTGGTTAAACCGTATGGTCGGAGATTTAAAATATCCTGAACAGTTCCCCGACAATCAAGTGGTTAAAAACTTTAATACCGACGTAACCTTTACCACTAAATTGTCAGCCCAAACGCCATTACAACCGTCAGGTTTGCTTGGGCCAGTATCGATTAGACCTATCCGCGCACTTAGGTTTTAAGCCATGTTTTGTGCCATAAAAAATCATAAAATAACGAGTATTAATAATAGAGAGCCTATGTTCCAGTCCATTTTAAAAAAATTAACTAACAGCTATATCAATACCAAATGCAGCATTTCCATGTCCTTGATATTTCTGTTATCGGCTTGCACCATTACCAATAATACCGAGTTTGAAGGACAAGTCCCTATAGCCCTAAAAGTCGGTGAAGGTTTTATTAACCCAATTGGTTATTACGAACAAAACCCACGATTTTCTTGGCAATTACCGACAACTATTCATAACAATAATGACAATCTACTCGGTCAAACGAAGTACCAAATTGTCGCAGCCAGTCAGCCAGATTTATTACCCAGTCAGGCTGACCTTTGGGATAGTGGCGTGGTGACGAGTGCGCAAAGTACCTTTGTTGATTACCAAGGCAAAACATTAGGTTCAAGGCAGCAAGTATACTGGCAAGTGCGTTATTGGGATGAACAAGGAGAAGTATCAAGCTGGAGTGATGTTGCACACTTTGAATTAGGTTTATTATCTAATAAAGACTGGTCGGCCAAATGGATCGAAATCAAACAAACAGCCCCTGTTAAACTAAGTAATTACGGTACGCCGATTCATATTCCACAACATTTACGTACTGAGTTTGAGTTAAAAACGGCTAACTCAAGCACAAGTGCTAACAATACGAATATCAAAAAAGCACGGTTATACATTACTGCAAAAGGAGTATTTGAAGCTTTTATCAATGGTCAGCGGATTGGCGACGATATTTTAACGCCGGGTTACACCCCGTATAAGAAGCGCATTGAAACCCTCACCTACGATGTCACAGCACAGTTACAAGATGGCAAAAATGCATTTGGTATTCAGCTAGCTGAAGGCTGGTATGCCGGCCGTTTTGGCCCTAAACGTCATTGGCATAAAAAATTAAACCTCTCCCCCAAAGTTTTAGCCCAACTTGAAATTGAATACAACGACGGGAGTAAGCAAATAGTAGCAACCGATAATAGCTGGCAAGCGACACAAAATGGCCCTATTCGTACCTCGGGTTTATACGATGGTGAACGTTATGATGCGCACTATGAATTATTCGACCAAAACGTGTCGTGGCACCAAGCCGGTTATAACGCATCGAACTGGTCAAATGTCACCATCAGCGCATTAGAGCCACAAGTGCTATTGCAACCTAAACGCCACTATACTTCGAAAAATAAACAGCTATTACCTGCCCTTGCGATAAAACAAGTCGGTGGTAAAACCGTATTTGATTTAGGGCAGAACATGGTGGGTGTGCCTAAAATTAGAGTTCCGATGAAAAAAGGCCAAACCCTGAATTTACGTTTTGGCGAAGGGGTCAATCCAGACGGTTCATTATTTACCAAAAACTTAGGCAGTGCCAAACAGCTAGATTTTTATACCGCCAAAACCGATGGAGTGATTGAGTGGCAACCGCAATTCACCTTTCATGGTTTTAGATATGTTGAACTCAGCGGTTTTGATTCAACTGTTGAGCCAGAGCGTTCATGGGTAACGGGCGTAGTGCAGTATACAGATTTTGATATTAACGGTAAATTCAACACTTCACACCCAGAATTAAACCAATTCCAATCTAATATCGAATGGGGTCTAAAAGGTAACTTCTTAGATATTCCCACCGATTGCCCACAACGAGCAGAGCGTTTAGGTTGGACTGGCGATGCTTTAGCGTTTGCCAATACCTCACTTTTTATTGCTGATAGTCATGCGTTTTGGTCGGCTTGGTTACAATCGATTCGGGAAGAGCAATTTGACGATAACAGTATTCCGGTTGTTGTACCTAATGAAGTAGGTGAAATTGCCCAAGCAGGTTGGTCTGACGCGGCAGTGACCATTCCATGGGATGTTTACTGGCGTACCGGCGACAAAAAAATTCTCGCGGAAAACTACCAAATGATGACCCGTTGGATCCAATATCACCAAACCCAACTAAAAGATGGCATCAGTGAAATGTGGACGGTGGGTGATTGGTTACAACCTTATTCAAAACGTGAAGATTCTCGCCGTGGTGAAACCGATAACAGCCTCATTTCTACCGCATTTTATGCACGTTCGGTTGAGCTCACTTTAAACAGCGCCAAAGTATTAAGCAAAATCGACGATGCTAAAAAATACAGCAAATTATTAGCCGAAATAAAAGCCAAATTTCAGCAACACTTTTTTGCTGACAATGGCCGGTTACAAGTAGGTGAACAAGCACAAACGGCTTACCTACTCGCGATTGGTTTTGATTTACTCGACGCTGAAATGACCCAAAAAGCAGTGCCGCATTTATTAGCAACGTTTGAAGCTGCTAACGGCCATTTACGCACCGGCTTTTTAGGAACTCCGTTGATTGCGCCGGTATTAGATAAAATTGACCGCGCCGATATTGCGTTTGATTTAGTGTTTAAACAAAGTTACCCGTCGTGGTTATTCTCGGTGACACAAGGTGCGACAACGGTCTGGGAACGTTGGGATGGTTACACCCACGATAAAGGTTATGCTAAAAAAGCAGGATCGCTCAATCACTATGCCTATGGCGCAATTGGTCAGTGGTTATATGACAGAGTTGCTGGTATTAGCCCGTTAAGTGCTGGGTATAAAACTATTAGTATTGCCCCCCTTATTTCAACACATTTAACCTCTGCTGAAGGCGAATATAAATCACCTTATGGTGAGATAAAGTCGAAATGGCAAAAAACAGATTCGGGGTTAATCCTAGAAGTAATCATTCCTGCCAATACGACAGCTCGTATTCAGATCCCATTAATAGAACACACAAGTCTAGCTAAAAAGTCGCTCTTAAACCAAAAAGAAAACACAGCTACACTTTTTGGCCAGAAGGTTCTAGTGAATGGTGAAATATTGAATGACGAAGACTTGGTTGGGCAAGATAAAAAAAGCAAAACCATTACTGTCGATGCCGGCAGTTATATCATTGAGGTGAAATAAGTGGTGCACCTTAACATTAATGACTTGAGCGAATATACCGCTACATTCCTTATAAATATCAAAATAACTAAGGAAAGTAGCTATTTTATACCTCTCTTAGCACTTGGATTAACAACATGCTGCATTGGAGCCTGTGCTAAAAACGCCTAAAGACAAAGAAAGTGACCAACAAGAGGAAATCTGATTATTTCAGGTAGCGCAATATACGCAGCGCTGAAATTAATATAGTACACAAAAAGTATTCGTACTATTTGTTTCTACATGTTTTTAATAAAAATATATTTTTAGGGTTTCTTTCTGATATATCACAAATAGTAGATTGTAGTATTTCCGACTTATTAAGTTGCATTAACTGTCAAATTCAATCAATATTACTCATGTGAACGGGCATTAAAATGCACCTTAATATAACTAAAACTTTATAATCAACAGGTTATTGGTGATCGAATGAAAAAAGTAAGTGTGTTAGCAGCAGCTGTAACTCTATTCCTATCTGGGTGTAGTAATAATAACTTAAAAAAAGTAGAGCAAAGCGATCACTTTGCTGATGATGCGATTGGAAATCCTTTAGCGATCGTTCAACACCCAGCTGGGATTTATCGAGATGGTATCACCTATGTTTCTTATCAAGGACCACTAGAAGATCCATATGTTGCTTCTTACAACCATAAAACACAAGAGTGGAAAGGCCCTTATAAAGCAGGGATAAGCGACATGGGTAAAGACCCATCGAGAAAGATAGATAACCACGGTAAACCAACAATGTTAATGGACGACCTAGGTTACATTCATGTTTTCTTCGGTGGTCACGGTGGTATGCCGCACCATGGGAAAAACCCCTTGGGTAATATACATTATGGGCGAAATATACATGTCGTTTCAAAAAATCCGTATGACATTAGTAGTTGGGAAGAGCTAGACACAATACCTGTATTTGGCACGTATAACCAAGCGGTCAAAATGGATAATGGCGATATTTATTTATTTTATAGACATGGTGCACACCGAAGCGATTGGGTTTATCAAAAATCAACAGATCACGGACGTACATTTGAAAAACCTGTTTCATTCTTAAAGCACAAACGACGCGATGACCTTGATGCAGTAGATAGCTGGTATGCTTGGGTTGAAAAAGGTGAAAATGACGAAATCATTGTTGGCTATGATTATCATATTTGTTGGGATGGTAAAGCCGGTATTAACGGCCGAGGTCACACTACAGAGCGGCATAATGCTTATTATATGACGTTTAATACTAAAGATGACACATGGCGTAATGTTCAAGATGAACAATTAAATCTCCCTATTACACGTGAGGTGGCCGATCAGAAGACTTTGGCCTTCAACACCGGGGAAAAATGGACGTTTAATGGCTCTGTACATTTAGACGCCAAAGGCCATCCACATTTAGCTACTAATGTCGGAAAAGATTTAGGTTATAAAACAGGTGGTCCGAAGCAAACGACGCATATTCGCTGGGATGGATCTAATTGGATTGTGAACGATGCCGTAAATGTAGCAGCGGTTGCGAGTAATCAAGATACACGCGGTGATTTCATGGTTAAATCACCTGATGAAGTTAGCTTTATTCTTGAATTTAAAGATGGAGATGATGGCGTTATTTCATACTGGAACAGCAATGATGCAGGTAAAACCTTCGATAAAGGTGATGAACTAATTCGCCGTAAAGGAGCAAACTGGGCATTAACGTCAATAATCCAAGATGGACACCCTGATGCAAGAATGATTGTTGCCGAAAAGCAGAAGGGAGAAGCTAATCGAAGAGTCTATTTAATTGGTGATAATGGACCAGTTAAACGCTTGAAGTCAGAAGTAGGTAATTAAAAATGCGCCGGGCTTTGGGAAGCTTAGCGCATTAATTGGATAAAGCTGGGTCGATTATGCGTTGGCGTTTATTAATGCCAACGCTGTATTTACTACATTGTCGGCGGTAAAGCCAAAGTGCTCTAGTAATACATTACCAGGGGCTGACTCACCGAAGGTGCTCATACCAATCACTTTGCCTTGTAAGCCAACATATTTTAGCCAGTAATCTTGGTGTGATGTTTCAATTGCGATACGGTTTACCACTGAGGTAGGAAGTATAGCTTGTTGATAATCACTCGATTGCTGATCAAAAATTGTGGTGCTTGGCATCGATACCACACGCACGGCTACACCCTGTGCTACAAGCTCTTTTGACGCTTGCATTGCTAAATCTACCTCAGAGCCGGTAGCTATTAAAATTAGCTCTGGTGTTGCAGAACAATCAGCTAGAATATAACCGCCTTTTTCTATGTCACTTATTTGCTGAGCGTTACGTTGCTGGTGGTTTAGCCCTTGGCGACTAAAAATAAGCGCTGTAGGTTGCTGCTGATTTTGTATGGCATTTTTCCACGACACAGCGGTTTCTACCGTATCACATGGGCGCCATGTTACTAAGTTTGGTGTCATACGTAGGTTAGCAAGTTGCTCAATAGGTTGATGAGTTGGGCCGTCTTCACCTTGGCCTATAGAGTCATGGGTATATACAAATATATTTTGGATCCCCATCAGTGCCGACATTCTTACAGCGTTACGGGCATATTCCATAAACATTAAAAATGTTGCACCGTAATTAATAAAACCACTGTGCAGTGATATACCATTCATAATACCGCTCATACCAAACTCACGCACACCATAAAACAGGTAATTACCGCCGGCATCCTCTGCGCTTATTCCTTTTGAGCCTGACCAAAGCGTTAAGTTAGAACCAGCTAAGTCGGCCGAGCCACCCAGTAACTCAGGTAAATGTGGAGCAAACGCTTCAATAGTGTTTTGCGAGGCTTTTCGGCTGGCAATGTTTGCTGCGTCTTTATCACATTGTGCAATATAGTTATTTGCGATATCTTCAAAGTTGTCAGGCAGGGCACGTTTAATAACGCGACGCTCGAACTCTTTGGCAAGTTCAGGATAATGGCTAGCGTATTCGTCAAACAATTGTTGCCATTGTTGTTGTTTTTCATCACCGCTTTTTTTTGCATCCCAATGGGCGTATATATCATTGCTGATACTAAATGCCTCACTCGGTAGATTTAAAAATTTACGTGCTGCAGCTATTTCATCATTACCCAGTGGTGAACCGTGGCAATCGTGAGAGCCTGATTTATTTGGCGAGCCAAAACCAATCACGGTTTTACAACACAGCAAGGTGGGCTTATCGGTTACTTGTTTAGCTTGTGCAATGGCGTCAGCTATTTGTACAGGGTCGTGACCGTCAATATCTGTAATTACATGCCAGCCATAAGCATCAAAGCGCTTAGCGGTGTCGTCAGTAAACCAGCCTTCTACGTGACCGTCGATAGAAATACCGTTGTCATCCCAAAAGGCAATTAGTTTTCCAAGGCCTAATGTGCCTGCAAGAGAACATGCTTCATGGGAGATACCTTCCATTAAACAGCCATCACCCATGAAACAGTATGTATAATGATCAACCAGATCAAAACCATCTTGGTTAAATTGGGCTGCGAGGGCTTTTTCGGCAATCGCCATGCCTACAGCATTTGATATACCTGCGCCAAGCGGGCCAGTGGTTGTTTCAACGCCTGGTGTATAACCGTACTCTGGGTGCCCAGGGGTTTTTGAATGCATTTGTCTAAATTGCTTTAGTTCATCAAGTGGTAACTCGTACCCGCTTAAATGCAATAAAGAATAAATGAGCATTGAACCGTGACCGTTGCTGAGTACAAAGCGGTCTCTGTTTGGCCAATTTGGATCTTTTGGATTGTGATTTAAAAAGTCGTTCCATAGTACTTCGGCGATATCGGCCATCCCCATAGGAGCACCCGGGTGACCAGAGTTGGCTTGCTGTACTGCATCCATGCTCAGTGCGCGTATGGCATTTGCAAAGGGGGCACGAGAAGAAAGCTGGGTCATATATTACCTCAAATGTCATTAAAAAAGCCTGCATGTAAAGTGGCAGAGCAGGCTTGAGGGGAACTAGTCTAGTAAGTCTTCAACTAATTTAGCTAAAATACGCTGATCTTTAGCAAAGTTGCGAATACCCTCACCGAGTTTTTCACAGGCCATGGCATCTTCGTTGTGCTGCCATAAAAATTGCTCGTGAGTCAGCGGAGTTATTTCGCTTTGTGACGCTTTGGAAATCTTTGCACTGTCGAGCTTAGTTTCAAGCGTACCTTCTTCATTTTGCAAGCTATTAAGCAATGCAGGCGAGATTGTCAGTAAATCACAGCCTGCAAGTTCAATAATTTCTTCGATGTTTCTAAAGCTTGCACCCATCACTACGGTTTTATAGTCGTACTTTTTGTAGTACTGATAAATTCCTGTGACTGATTGCACACCTGGGTCTTCGCTTGGGGCGTAATCTTTGTTCTCTCGTGCTTTGTACCAATCTAGAATACGACCAACAAACGGGGAAATAAGGGTAACATTAGCTTGTGCACAAGCAATTGCTTGAGCCATCGAAAAAAGCAGTGTTAAGTTACACTTAATACCTTCTTTTTCTAATTGCTCAGCGGCTTTAATACCTTCCCATGTTGAAGCAAGTTTAATAAGTACACGGTCTTTTGAAATACCAGCTTGCTCGTAAAGCGAAATCAGTTTACGACCTTTTGCAATACTCGCTTGTGTATCAAATGATAAACGTGCATCTACTTCACTTGATATACGACCAGGGATCACCTTTAATATTTCGCAGCCAAAATTAACAATAAGTTGATCGCAAATTGCATCAACATCATTGCCAGCTTTATCTATTGCATCATCTATTAAATGTTTATACTGAGGTAATTTTGCTGCTTGTAGGATTAATGATGGGTTCGTTGTGGCATCAACTGGTTGCAGGGCTTTGATTGATTCCACATCACCACTGTCGGCAACGACTGTGGTTACTTTTTTGAGTTGTTCTAACAAGTTCATAATGATGTACGCCCCGGTTTTTAAGCCGAGGCGATGTCCTTATACGTAGCGGTTTACAATATTTTCAAGCAGTTCCTGACGACCAGAAACTTGCTTAGGATCGATGTTGTTCTCGTGTACTAGCGCAGCAAGGCTTTCTAATGACTGTTCACCTTTCAGAATACTCTGACCCAAGTCTTCTTTCCAACCTGCGTAGCGTTTTTCAACAAAATCAGCAAGCTCACCGCCTTCAATCATGGCTGCTGCATTAAGTAATGCTTTTGCCATCGTATCCATTCCGCCAATATGGCCAATAAATAGATCATCGCGTTCACATGATTGACGACGCAGTTTAGTATCAAAGTTAAAGCCACCAGTCGTTAAACCGCCTGATTTTAAAATCTCGTACATAACGAGCGTACATTCAGCTACATCGTTAGGGAATTGATCTGTATCCCAACCATTTTGCATGTCACCACGGTTAGCATCAATACTACCCATAATGCCTTCAGCACAGGCAACTGCAATTTCGTGGTGGAAGCTATGACCCGCAAGTGTTGCGTGGTTTGCCTCAATGTTTACTTTAATTTCGTCTTGTAAACCGTGTTTGTGTAAGAAACCTGCAACCGTTGCTGTATCGTAATCGTACTGGTGTTTTGTAGGCTCTTGTGGTTTTGGTTCAATTAATAATGTGCCTTTGAAACCAATTTTTTTCTTATGCTCAACTACCATTTTTAAGAAGCGCGCGTACTGCTCGCTTTCTTGCGCAAGATCTGTATTTAGTAGCGTATCGTAACCTTCACGGCCACCCCAAAGTACGTAGTTTTCACCGCCTAAACGATGGGTAATTTCCATAGCGTGTTTAACTTGTGCTGCTGCGTATGCATATGTATCTGGATTTGGATTTGTAGCACCGCCAGCACAAAAACGTTTGTTTGAGAATAAGTTAGCCGTACCCCAAAGTAGTTTTACACCAGTGCGCTGCATTTCTTTTTCGATAATGTTTGCAATGTGCGTTACGTTATCATGGCTTTCCTGTAGTGTTGCGCCTTCAGGTGCAATATCAACATCATGAAAACAAAAGTAAGGTACGCCTAGTTTTTCGAAAAATTCAAACGCAACTTTTACTTTTTGTTCTGCAAGTTCAAGTTGGTTGCCGACAGGTTGGATCCAAGGGCGGTCGAACGTACCTTCACCAAAAATATCAAAACCTGTAGAACAAAAATTATGCCAGTAGCAGGCAGCAAAACGTAAATGTTCTTTCATTGTTTTGCCAAGAACAACCTTGTTTTCGTCGTAGTAACGAAATGCAAATGGGTTTTTAGAGTTTTCACCCTCAAATTTAATTTTTTCAACGTTAGAAAAGAATTGCTCGCTCATAATGTGCTCCATTAATTTAAAATTATTCTATTAAAAGTATGTTTTTACACTTTGATAAAGTGCTTTGTATGTTGTGTATTGCTGTGCATAAAAGTCTTGCATAACAGGGTCTGGCTCAATTGTTTGCGTTACTTTGCCATTAACACACACTTGTTGTGCAGGGAGTTGCTCTACTCCTATTCGGGCAAGTCTTGCAGCGCCAAATGCAGGGCCAACTTCTGAACCTTCTCGGTAAATTAGTGGGCGATTAAGTACGCTTGCGATGATTTTTCCCCATAGAGGGCTTTTTGCGCCGCCACCTATAACAGTTACATCGTCAATTTGTGCACCTGCATCAAGCAGTACTTGCTGTCCGTCGGCAAAAGCAAAAGCGACGCCTTCTAAAACTGCGCGGCCAAGGGTTGCTGCATCGGTATCACTGTCTAATCCAAAAAACACACCTTTGGCATCAGGGTTATTATGCGGGGTACGTTCGCCGGTTAAATAAGGTAAAAATATCACTGAACTCGGCTTGCTAAAGTCGCATTTCCGAACTTGTTCAAGCAATGCGCCTTCATTTTCAAAGCCGGTTAATTTAGTGACCCAGCTTAAACAGCTTGCAGCGCTTAACACCACTGACATTTGATGCCAAGTATTTGTAATACAATGACAAAACGTATGTACGGCACCTGCTGGGTTAGGTAAGTATTTTTCGTTGGCAACAAAGTAAACGCCTGACGTACCTAATGATAGAAATGCTTGATTTGGTGTTATAACGCCGACACCAGCCGCGCCTGCCGCATTATCGCCACCACCGGCAATTACAGGGACTTGTTCCATGCCCCATTTTGTCGCAACCTCAGCGGTTAACGTGCCAGTGATCTCTGTTCCTTCAAACAGCGTCGGCATGTGTTGTTCAGTTAATCCTGTTGCTACAAGCATTTTTTCTGACCAAGCTCTTTTTTCTACATCAAGCCATAATGTGCCTGCAGAGTCCGACATATCTGAAGCAAAATCGCCGGTCATTAAAAAGCGTAAGTAGTCTTTTGGTAGTAATACTTTAGCGACTTTTGCAAAGTTTTCTGGCTCATGCTCTTTTAACCATACCAACTTAGGCGCTGTAAAACCGGGCATTGCAATATTGCCGGTAATGTTACGAGAGTCCGGCTCTCGTTTTTCAAGTTCTACGCACTGTGCTGCGCTACGTCCGTCGTTCCATAAAATGGCAGGTCGGATAATATTATTGTCTTTATCAAGTAATGTAGCGCCATGCATTTGACCAGAAAGCCCAACCGCTTTGACCGATTGTAGTAATGCAGGGTGAGTATTTTTAAGTTCATCAATTGCGGTGCAGGTGGCAAGCCACCAATCTGCAGGGTTTTGCTCAGAGTAAAGTGGAGCAGGACGAGACACGTTTAACGGGCTGCTTGCTTGAGCAAGTAAACAATCTTGCTCGTCTAAAATAATTACTTTTACACCTGAAGTGCCTAAATCGATACCAAGGAACATAAATTGTTATACTCGAATGTTGTTTAGTGTTAGCGCTAACATTATTGGTTTGGTATTATGAAGTCAAGTTAGTTTTAAGCTATGTAGGATAAATGTCACATTGCGTTGTAATTGAGGTTGCAAAAAAGCTGGTGAAAAATTATTTACTCATGTGTAAGTTGGTGTGTGATAGAAATGTATGGGTAAATTTATCTGTTGTTATATCTATTACACCAGTGAAAGTTAGCGATAACATTTGTTGGTGCTGATTTTTATCTAAAATAGAATGATTTAAACACTGCAGGCAATATCAAGCTTTGTAATTATGTATAATGTGAAATTAAGAGGTTAATTATAACAATCGAATGATTGTTAGTAGGTAATATTAAACATGGCCGATCATAAAAGAGCAAGAATACAAGATGTAGCCGAGCAGGCTGGTGTATCAATGATGACAGTTTCGCGTGTGCTCAATCAAGACAAGAAAGTAAGCGATAAAACGCGTGAAAAAGTAATGGCGGTTGTTGAACAATTAAATTACCGGCCAAATGTGTCAGCAAGACGCCTCGCAAGTACTAAATCGTTCTTTTTAGGGCTTTTGTACGATAACCCAAGTGATACATATATTAGCCAATTTCTGTTAGCAGCATTAAAAAAATGCCGAACTTTGGGTTATCACCTTATCGTAGATGAAGCCCATGCTGATATAAATAAGACGATTGAATCGGTGAAGCAACTTATTGATGTAACACAAGTTGATGGCATGATTTTACTACCACCTATGTGCGATAACGAAGCTGTTTTAGATGTACTAACTAAAGCTGATGTTCCTTTTGTACGAATAACTCCAGATACTAAATTAAATCGCTCACCATATATTTGCATGGACGATTACCAAGCGGCCTTTGATGTGACAGAGCATTTAATAAATCAAGGTCATAGTAAAATTGCACATATTATTGGCGACACTAAACAAGGTGTTAGTCGCATGCGTTATCAAGGTTATTTAGATGCACTGCGCTCTAATCAAATAGTGACGCCACCTGAGTATATAGAGCAGGGCAGTTTTACCTATCAATCAGGTATGGAAGCTGCGATGAAGTTACTTTCACTTGATGATAAGCCGACAGCAATTTTTGCAGCAAACGATGATATGGCAGCCGCGGTTATTTCAATTGCTCAAAAGCAAGGTATTAATATTCCAAATGAACTGTCGGTCGTGGGTTTTGATGATACGCAACTTGCAACAGTTGTGTGGCCAAATATTTCTACAGTAAGGCAACCTATTAACGAAATGGCTGAGTTGTCTATTACATTACTGGCATCTGGGCAGTATAACGATTTAAGTAATGTAAAAAGCTTAGACTTACGACATATTTTAGATTTTGAGCTGATAGAAAGAGAATCTAGTTCAATAAAGAGCAATTAAAAATTTGGTAATGATGCTGGCATAACTTGAGCTGAAGTTTATTGTTCGCTGACAACGTATAGACGTTGAATTAGATAGTTATAAAGTTGCTTTTTGTTCTTTTGGCTAATGTAACTTTTCAGCGGTGTAATTTTAGCTGGTTCTTCCCCAAAAATAATTACGGGGATATGACCATAAAACATTACAGTGGCTGTATCATCCATAAAAGAGACATTTAATTTTGGGGTAACGGGAAGAGGGCGTTTAATTTTAATAAGAGCCCCTGCCTTAGCACTAATTAGATTAATTTCTTTATTGACCCAGGGAGCCCATTCGGCTTTTGTTTGACCTGTAGGTGGATTTTCTCTACTACCTTTTAAGTATGCTAAAAACTCTTCTTTTTTTATAGTTCGCATACTATTTTTATTACACCAAGTAAAACCGACGCGCTTCACTGGTGCTGAGGATGATTTTATCAGGCGATAAATTTGTAATGTAATTGCGTTTGGGCAAATATTTTGAATGAGTTCTCGTTTTTGACCAGGGTTTAATTTTGATGTAGTAAGCAGGCTTTTAATACGTTGCTTGTGCTGGTTACAATGAGCAACCAACTCTGTCACTTGCTCTCTATGTATAGGATCTAATTGAATAAAACCAGGTAAGCGAAATGGATATTTCGCTGAGTGTTCGTAATCAGGCGTAAATCTTGAGAATGCACCAACTGACATACTTAAAGCAGTAAACCCTGTATAAGTTTGCGGCGTGAGAAACTCCCAGCCACTCGTATTGTTTGCTATATCACCTGAGGAAGGTGGTAATTTATAGCATTCAGCATGAATTACTGTCGCATCCAATAAGTAGTCGTTTAGTGTATTAACGGCACCCACTAGTAAACGATATTCAAATTCAATTTCACTATATAAAGCCATAAAAACTATACCATCATACTAATAAAGGTAACTATGGCACACCCTAAACGACTTGTATATTTTAATTTTGATCCGGTTATCGTCTAACTGTTGATCTTGAATTTAAAATGTTCAAAACAGATGGAGGAGTGTTTCGTATAATATTAATTACTAGTATGATGGTATAGTTTTAGACAAAGAAAAACATTACTGTCTTTCTTTTGTGTATGAAAATTCTAGCAATATTTCATCTAAGTTATCTAAAGCAAAACCTCTAAAGGAAACTTCATAGCCTTTCTTATTTAAGCTCTGTAGTAAACTTTTGGATTTCATTATTAGCTTGGCTTCGCTGTAACGTTTATAACGGCGCTTAACTTCAGCAATTAGTATTTTTTTATTAAAGTCATCTATTGCAACAATATCGATTTCATCTTCACCTTTGCTATCCCAGTAACTACCGATATTATTAAACAGCTTAGACTCTGCAAGAATTGCTTTAAATAGTTCTTCCAGTTGTGATCCTGAATAGGTATCAAAGTCACGATCAATAATGCGTTTTATAAAATCGTAGTTTTCTATCTCTACTGCACTTCTATTACTGTAGATAAACCTAAACCAAAAACTTAAAAATTCATCAGCTATTTCATAGCGAATATCTCTAGAATTATCTTTTGCAGTGATAGGCCTGAGCTTATTAATAATATCAAAATCTTTTTCAAGCTTTTCAAGATTTACGCCAACACCTGTATTGAGGTAGCTTTCTATTCTAGGACGACTATTATATCCATTGGCTATAGCACCTAAAACATCAAAATAGGCTCTGTGCTCTGATCCAAAGTCTTCTACAAGTCGGTGCATACCTTCTTTGATTAATGGAGAGCCATTAGAAATCAGCTTCTCTAAAGGGGCGGAGCCTGAGTTATTCAACCATTCTAAATATTTAGGGATGCCGCCTGATAAACACCACCAAACAAGGAAGTCATTAGGGTTATACTTACCATTATCTTCCATTATTTCTTTAATATAACTAGGTGTTAGAGGATTAATTTTAAAAAAGTGATCGTCACGGTTGAGCAATGGTTGCTTTTCATCTTTAAAGAGCTTAGTCATAAGGTTATATAAAGAGCCGCAGCAGACTAAGTGCATCATGGATTTATTTTTATAGTTATCCCATAAGTTTTGTAAGTCGGAGAAGAGGCTATTATTAACTCTTTCAATATCCTGAAATTCATCTATAACTAGAGTAATAGGCGTTTTTGTTGAATAGTCTAATAAAAATTCAAAAACATCTTTTAAAGATTCTGGGTGAAAAAACTTTGTATTGAATGTGCTTTGTATAATTGCGCTAAACTCAGCTACTAACGCACTTTCTGATTTACGACTGATAAATAGATAGATATGTTGATTAGTTACTTCTTTAAATACTTCGTTGAGCAAACGAGTTTTACCTACACGACGACGACCAACGACAACACTTAATCGTCCTTTCGTTTTCTCTGTATTATCAGAGATATTTCTCAGCTCCTTTAGCTGTAACTCGCGGTTATAAAACTTTTGCATCTCATTTACCTAACACTGATTACTGATTAATTACACTATACACTACTGTATTTTTTATTACAGTATCTTTTATTACAGTACACAAGCCATATTCTAGCTAAAGGTTACATCCAAAATCACTGTGTTAAGGTATAGTCTTAAACAACTTATCATCTACGGTGTCCATTACATCTTGGTGATCTACTTGAATATATCGCTCAGTCGTTTTGATACTCGAATGCCCCATGAGCTTGGCTATATGCTTTATATCAGCACCGTTGCTATCTAATAAAGTCGCATATGAACGCCGCAAACTATGTGGCGCTATATCCTTGTCGATCAAGCCATATTTTCTACACAACATATACATAGCTTCTGTAGACAAACCACTTATCCGGCTTTCATTGCTTACTAACCACGCAGGCAGAGAGCCTGATTTATAAATCCGAACGAACAACGGACCTGGTGTAGTTCCTCGTACATCGAGCCATTCTTGTAAAGCTGCTAAAGTGACATTATGTAATTTTACCTCACGCTGTTTACGTCCTTTGCCGTCAAAAATAATCGTGTGAGATTGAAGGTTGATATTTTCTAGCTTTAGGTTTACGAGTTCAAACCGCCTTAAGCCACAGCCAATAAATAAGTGAAAAATAGCTTTATCGCGCACGGCCATTATCGAGTTGCTACTTGTAATATCAATAGTATGAAGCAACTCTTTGAATTCAAATTCATTTAACACATTGTGTTTTTTCTGTCTTCCGGCCTGCGGCTTTTGTACTGATTTAATGCGCTCCCAATGTTTAGTATCAATAAGATCTAATAGGTATGCTTCAAAAAGCACACGTTTTATCACTGAAATATATAAACTAATTGTGTCGGGGGCTTTATCTTTATCAATTAATATCTTAACTAATTGGTTTAATGTATTTCTATCAAAGTTTTGCCAAATGATGCTGTAATAACCGGGTTGACCCAAGTGTTTCGCTATTGATTGTAATACTCGTATGACAGTCTGTTGTGAATTAGCTGATTTAAGTGACATTAAATAAGCATAAATAGGGCAGTTATCATCACGCACAACTGGCGCAATCTTTTCCGCCCGTATGCTAAGAGCGAGGGCCTTGCTACCATTTGTAATGTGTTTCAGTCGTGTATTCATATTGCTATTCCAACACCATCCCGAAAATTAATTATCACTAGCAATATGCTCATCAGTGTCATTCGTATTTCAACCAGATTTTATCAATCGGCTTAAGGAGAATTTCTAGTGTAATTTAAAATACTACATATTACTACCGTAAATGTTTATTTATGGTAGTAAGTGTTATGTTAAATTACACCAATAATTAATTATCAAGCAACTTTCCTTAAAGATTTAAATTTTAAGAGCAGGGCGATACAATGCACTAATTAGTGCTATGATTTTGCTACAAACACCTTGATGTCATATAATGTGCCATTATATAGGCCGATATTAGTAACATTTTATGGATATGCTATTAAGTCCTGTAGAAAATAACAGGCAATATGAAGAGCCTAAGTTTTGGCTGAATTTTCTTCACACGAATATAGAAACACTTGCTAATGCAACAAACTTACCTATTTCCAGCTTAAGAGGAAAGGATCGTATTCGCTCGCCAAAAGTGCAGAACCGGTTGCGTGATGTGCATGCTATCTTGATCAGTGTATCACCATGGTTTCAAAGCATGGATGCCGCATGGCTTTGGTTCAGAAGTGCACCGCTGCCTGGCTTTAACAATATGTCTCCGTCAGAAGTACTTTCTATTTATGATGATGATGGTGTGGCCTTGATCCAAAAACACATACGTCGCAAAAAATTTGGTGGTTTTGCGTGAGTTTTCTCGACGAGGTAGATTTTGTTGTCGAGCCATTTGAAGGCGTTGTTTACAGAATGCACAATCCTGAATCGGCTTTTGCGCCATTATCAGGAGAAGGCGCAAGGTTGTTTGGTTGTTGTTGACATATTTGTACTAAAAGATGGCATAAATTGGTTAGTTAAAAATAAGGGTAAATAATTTAAATACGTTTAACTGTTTGGTATTTATAGAAATTTAAACTATTTTTAATAGTGAACTGCCGAAAAGGCAGAGGCTAAATAGAAAGGCCCCAGCAAACGCGGTTTTTCTTTAAGCGTTATAACCGTGTTTAAGGCTATTAACAACGTTCCTAATTAACCTTCTACCCGCAATTGTATTTACAAATGTTAAAGGTGTTTTAGAGCTAAATTGTAAGGAGCATGTATTTAGCCATTTATTCCATCGTTCAATATTTTCAAAGTAATCAATACAAGTTGATGCTAAATGAGCCAACTCAAAGGTATTTTCACTCAAAGTTGCATTTAAACGTTTATGCTCTTTTTTATGACGTTCGAAAATTCTAGTATTTGTACCAATTGCTTTAGCAAAGGATTGAATATCCCAACGTAACTCAAGCCTAAATTTCTCAACACTTTTTATATCTAAACCACGCTGTATTAATTCAATTTCATCTAAAGGGTTTGAGCTTAAATTAACTTTTCCATTGCTAAGTATATCTACAAATTTATGATTAGCACTAGGTTGAATATCACTAGGCATACATACCTCAAAGCCAGAAAAAGTTATATTTAATAATAGCACTCCTACTATCCAGCTGATAGTCGGGTTAGAGTGATAAGCGGTCGTTAGCAGTTACTTTTCAATTTCGTCAAAGTATATTACCTGCATAGTCAAGAAAGCGACCGAGTCGCTCGTTTTTGTCCTGAAGTAAAAACCAAAACTACTGTATTTTAGTAGTACTGGCAAATAGTTAAGATGTTTGTTACGAATGAGTAATTAAGATAAACGAGCGACGCTGTGGTAGAAGAACGTGCGTGTCGCATAAATACTAAAAAGTTAGATGCTCTAGGAAATTATGAAATATCCAGTCAAACTTTATCTTGTTCTGCTCATGGTGGGCTGCACTTCAACAATTCAGCATGAATTACCTGGAGAAAAAATTTCAACTAGAAAGGCTGCAGATTTTAATGAAAAATCTGATGTTCCAAAGTGGGTTAGTAAGAATAAGAGCCTAATTGAATCACATCTATTTGTTTGCGAAACTTGTTTCGGTCACAAAGTGCAGGTACATATAAATATTGATGATAATGGTTATCTAAAGTTTTCTAAAATCGTGCGTTCTACGGGCCAAAAGGAACTAGAAAAAGAAGCGTTAAAAGCCATTAAATCTTCGGAACCGTTTGATATTTCGTACCTATGTGAAGAAGACAAAAAAGTAGTACAAAATATAATATTTACCTTCGCTCCAGAAAAGAGCATATAACAAGTGACTAAGGTTATGAATGACTGCTCATGGCACATAGCAGCCAACTAAACTTGGCAGTATTTTTATGGGATTGACCTCATAAAGCCTGTATTTGGTAAATTTATGGCACTATTTGCTTCAAACAACAATTAGCTGTTGAAGCACTATTAGTGCCCAGTTATGCCAATGAAGGCGGAGTAAATATGGTGTTCATAGAATGGTCAAATACATCGATTCAAATCCATGATCCAGAACACAGGCTTAAATCCGTGTATGGTGACAAGTTAGAGCTAATATAATTTAGCTAAAAAATCAACAGTTTAACAATAAATAGTCCGATACTATCTAGTATCGGACTTTATATTGAGAGCAATATTTTACGAACTCACATCATTGCTCACAATAATCCACTAAGAAATTGGCATATTTCACGTCTAGCTAAGCATTAAATCCAATTTCGTTTCTAATATAGCACCAAAAGTAACAGTAGTAAGTTAAATACTGATCCATTGTTGATTCCCCTTGTATGCTATCTTAAACACCGGCTTGTCTTTATTAACAACAAATTTGATTCTTACCGTTGTTTTTTGCGCGATATAAATTGTTGTCTGCGGAGTTAATCGCAGAGTCTATCGAATCTGCAGGTGAGATTTCTTTAACACCACCACTAATTGTAAAATGAACTGATTGGTTTTCGATATTCATAGCTGTATTTTGGATCTTTAAGCGAAGAGTATCTGCAATTTTTATAGCGGCATTTTCGGTCGTATTTTCTAACACTAATAAGAACTCTTCACCTCCCCAACGTGCAATAATATCCTTACTGCAGCAAATATCAGTAAAAATAGACGCTAAATGCACAAGAGCTTGATCTCCAACACTATGCCCGTAAGTGTCATTGATCTTTTTAAAGTCATCTATATCAAATAAAACGATTGAAAGAGGAGCATGCTTAGGTTTGTTTAACTCATTTATATAATCTATTGTGTAACGGCGATTTGGCAGCCCGGTTAAGGGATCTTTTGTGGCTAGAGTTTCGTTTTCTTTTGCTAAAGCAATGATTTTTTTACTGTGGCTTTCCCTAAAAAATTCATAAAAACCACTCAGTAATACCACAATAAAAAAACATAAAATAATTCTGAACACCAATTCAGGACTGTTATATTCATATATCTCAAAATAATCAGCCGAAATAAAAGCAGCAATAATACACAGTATGAATACGGAGCTATCGATAGCACCGAGTTTTAGCCCCCTTATAAAAAAAGTCACTGGAGGTACAATAAAAATCCATATTGGGCCAGTCTCTTTTGCCCCGCCTGTTAAAACAAGATATAACATCAATGTATAGAGTGTGTATGAAATTATTGAAGCTGCGACTTTCTCTTTTTTATGTATAAACCAAGAATACAAAAAAAGGCTTGAGCAAGTAAAAAGAGAAAAAAACAATATATATTGCTGGTTAAATATTGCTAATGATCCCATTAAAGCCGTTGCAGAAAAGCCTATGCATGCAAAATACTTGATGACCAGCTTCCTTTCATCTTGATCAAAGTAATTTTTTAACAAAATTGACCTATCATTAAAGGTTTATAACACATTAATATAATGCAGCTAGCTCATGTTCTCTACTTAAAAATAAAATATATCCTCTAATTACAATCAACTCTAGTAGCAGATCCTTAATGCAAAAACATACGTAAAAGTTCCCACTGACGCGATTGCGCTTAGCCAGCGGGATTTCTTTGGTTGGAAGTCTTATTAAATATTGTTGAGTTTAGCCTCTGCACATAAACGCCATTGTTTTTGGTATTCCTTGAGACCTGTTAATTCAGTACTGGCTGATGGTGAGCATTCAAGATTGCATTTTACATGACCCCAATCAGATAAATACCCAGCACCTTGAACAGTGCCAGTTGAATCCATTGATAACATAACCTTATTATCTTCTCTTAACTGGTTAAGTACCGCACATAGTAAAGGGTTTTTCAAAAATGCACCTTCGATGAAAATATCACCTTTTGCTCCAAGCATATCAAGTTGGTAATCAATCATTAAAGCGCAATAAATAGTTGCTAGTGCAATTCCACTAACTTTATCAACATTCTCACTAAATCCACTTTCTGATCCACCAAATGGACCACTCCCATCACTAAAATCAGGTAAAGCGAAAACTTGCTGATCAATAATATTCTGAATATCGTCGACATTAAACTGCTCACCTAGCCAAGAACCAGCCTTGTCGCAAATTGCTTCAAACTCTCTGCCCCCCATAAATCGGGCACATGCTATAGGCTCTCTCATAGCATCGATATTTGCTAACATATCTTTTTTGGCGTCCAAGTTATTTAGTGGTACTTGTGAAGCCATTAAAATAGTCCACGTTCCTGTAGATACTACAGTAAATGGTGCATCTTTCTGTGTTAGTTTATAGCGTAAGAAGCTCGCATTGCTATCGTGAATGCCATTAAAAAAGTGACATTGAGGATCTAAACCAAGCTCCTCAATCAGTTCAACCTTTACTAATCCACAATCGAACCATGCAGGCTCCACTGGTGGTAACAATTCCTCACACTCTAAATAATCAACCAAAGAAGAGTACTTATTATCTTTTATTGACCACAAATCTGTATGGCAACCTAATGACGTAATTTCACTAACTCTTTGACCTGTAAAGCGCCACGCCCAATACTGTGGGTACATTAAAATATCAGTAGCTTTCGCAAAATCATTAGCGAATTTAGTTTTTAACCAATAAAGTTGACGACCTAAATTTAAACCGGCAGGTAGAGATGGGGAATAAGTATCGCTAAATAATGGTCGAATATTATCGTATTCAGGGGTTTCTTCAAAAGTACCTGTATATTCATAATCAAGAATAGGAAGAACGAGACCATCTTTAGATGTTGTATTCCTATCAATCAATGCCGCAGTCGCACCATGTGTAGTAATATTTATAGCTTTAATTCGGTACTTTTGTGTAACGTCTTTAATACCTGCAATAAGCCAATTCCAAATGGTATCTATATCTATACTCGGAAAAGGACCATTATTGTCAACAATGTTTTTCATTTGTTTTGAAAATACAGAATCAAAAACACTATTTAGTACATGCAATTTTACATGTGTTTTACCTATATCAATCACTAAAGAGCCAGATGTTATTTGAGCAGTCATTTTTTATTACTTATTATTCATATAATTAAGGGTATAGCTTGTTGTAACTAATAACTAAACTATTGATTTTAGTGATTAATAATGGTTACTTGGTTAAGCTATATGATGGTATTAGTAAGTTTACACATAACAGAGGTGATTGCAAATGATTTATATAGCTTGAATATGAGCGATTCAATAGCTTGGAGATTAATCTTTCCGCAAAGTGCTGAACGATTTTTATTTATAACAATTTTCATGAACACCACAATGCATTCACAAGCCATTGTTTTAAATCAATTATTTATAAAATCTATTTTTTCCTTTTTCAGTTATATAATGATAAACTTTTACTAATAGATACGCTCATAAGTTGGTAAATAAGCCTTTTCGAGGCTTTCGAACTAAATGGAATAGTTATAAATGTTAGAAAAACATAGACAGCAGCTAATTAAAGAAATCGTAGATCAACAAAGTTTTGCTAGTGTAAAAGTTTTAACTGATAAATTATCTTCATCTGAAGCCACGATTCGCCGAGATTTAACTAAAATGGCTAAACGCGGTGAAATAGTTAAAATTAGAGGTGGAGCACAATCAAACTCCAACAAAAGAAAAAATATTCAAAGCTCCGCATTTAATGTTGATAAAACTAAAAGAACAGATACAAAGAAATTAATAGCCAAAAGAGCTGTTGAATTATGCGCTGAGAATGATTCAATCATCATTAATGGTGGTAGTTCAACCTACATGATGGGCGAATATTTAACTGATAAGAACTTAAACATCTTAACAAATTCATTTGTTCTAGCGAATTATTTATCTGAAAATAGCAATAATTTAGTTTCACTGCCTGGTGGCGAAATATATCGCGAACAAGGGATCATATTAAGCTCTTACGAGAAAGATAATACTGAGCATTATCGAAGCTCAATGATGTTTATGGGCACACCCGGTATCGGTAAATTTGGCGTTATGGAATCAGATCCATTATTGATACTTTCAGAGCAGAAGCTAAAAAAACAAACGGATAAGTTAATTGTTCTTGCTGATAGCACAAAGTTAGGAAAGCGTAGTAACTTTGTTTTCTGTCCACTAGAAGAAGTAGATGTGTTAATCACTGATTCAAAAGCAGATAAAGAACTAATTGATTACTTTAAAGATCAAGATATTGAAGTCATCATCGTTGATTCTTTAGACGATTAGAGTTACCACTAACATTTATACGTTTTACATTTTTAAGTTATTACTAATAATTTAAAAATGTAAAACACCACCTCAATTATTAGACATAGCAAACCTATTGTCACTTACCAAAAATAAAAGTATCTAGATTTCCCGTTTACGCTCCCTGCCGCAAATTAAAATTTATAGCTTAACCACTTACTTAAGTACTGACTTTTAGATTCCACATTGTGGAATACCTAATATAAAAATTCGCAGCTGTAATCTATGCTAAACCAATTATTTCTTCAGATTGTCATTTACATTACCATCAATATGCAGCATTATAAGACTAATACAAGAAAAGCTGCACACAACAAGGTATCAAGATGGATGATAGGATTTTAAAAATAGCTACAAGAGCCAAGCTTACTTTAGAAGCTCTTTCTGAAAAGATCACCAGTTCAAAAATTGAATTTGACGCAGAAAACTATGAACAAACTTTTTCAAAGTCCGCAGTTGCCAGTTTGCCAGATCTTGCAAAAGCGAAAGTCGATAAAGCCGTTGCTGAAATGGAGCTGCAAGGCTATCAATTTCAAAAGAAGCAGGCTGGACTCAATAATGTATACAGCATGGGTCAAAAGGATGTCACTGCTATTTATGAACATCGTGGTGTGCCAAAATATCGAGACCAATTCAAAGAAGCTCACACCGTATTTCTTACAAATTTAAAAGGTGGTGTGGCTAAAACGGTAAGCTCTGTAACGCTTGCTCATGGATTAAGATGTACTCCAGCATTAATAAAGCATGATTTAAGAATACTTGTTTTAGATTTAGACCCACAAGCTAGTGCAACAATGTTCATGAAACATGACTTGTCGATTGGAATTGTAGATGAAACTGTCGCACAAGCAATGCTACAAAATGTAAGCCGCGAAGAGCTAATTAACGACTTTATAAAACCCTCGAGCGTTGATGGTGTAGACATAATTCCGGCATCCATTGAAGATGCATTCATTGCATCACAATTTGAAAAACTGGCTAATGAACATTTACCAAATCAAAACATTTATGATGTTTTAAAAAATAACATCATTGATAAATTAAAAAATGACTATGATTTTATTTTTATCGATAGCGGCCCTCACCTAGACGCTTTTCTACTTAACTCTTTTGTCGCAGCTGATACTTTCTTGATACCTGTACCACCTGCACAAGTTGATTTTCACTCAACGTTAAAATTCATGCAGAGATTGCCTGAGTTATTTGATATGGCTGAAAGCGCTGGCAGTGAAATAAAGCTCAATTCTATTTTTGGCTATATGGCTAAAATAGCTCGTAAATCCGACCATGCAGATGCTCAAAGCTTATTAAGAGAAGTGTGTGGCGCTGATATGTTAGATACCTCACTGCCACTGTCGACAGCTTTTGAGCGTTGTGGTGAAAGTTTTGGTACGGTATTTTCAACAAACCCTAAGTTTTATCCAGGTGATAGAGACGCACTCAAAAAAGCACGTATTAAAGCCGAAGAGTTTACTCGCTCAGTATTCGATACAATTACATTTAATAGAAAGAACGAAGGTTAATTCGCCATGAACAATAAAAAAAGAAACGTCATAGGTCGTAAAATTTCAAATACGAATCTAGACGCTCTGATCACACAAAGTGCTAGCGATGGTTTAACTGAACAGTCTCCTATTGATGGACGAGATATTAAGTGGGAAAGAGTAACAATACAAAGCCACGATGTATTTAATAAATGTATTAAATCTATTTATAATAAACGTTCATTCGACGATTTATCACTTGCATCAGTTTTAGATATTTATCATTCAATTAAGTCTTCAAACGGTAATACAGAGCCTGTAAGAGCCGAATTAGTCAATGGTAAATACGAAATTCTAGGCGGTTTAAGACGAGCATATACAGTCTCGATACTCCCAAATACTAAGCTAAACCTAATTGTAGCTAAGGATCTAACTGAAAAAGAACGAGCTCACTTTGCTCGTGTAATGGATGAGTACGCTGAGCCTAGCTTTATGGATAAGGCTAAATCAATAAAAACACTCAAAGCAAAGTTAGATTCAAGCAGTGACAAAGAAATAACAGGTCTAGAGTTAAGCGACATTCTAGGGATGAAAAAAAGTAATGTTTACTACGCATTAAGCTACGCAAACCTCCCGGCAGAACTGATTGGCTTATTCCCTGCATTGAAATATATTGCGACTCCCCTATTACGTGAATTAGTAAAACACAATAAAGATGGCTATTTGGAGTCGTTGGCTCAACAATTTCCTGCAATAAAACCAATTACTTTGACTGGAAATGAAACAGCTGAAGAAATTAATGATATTGAAGAAGGTCTTCAAAAATCGTCTAAGAAACTACAAGTAGACCTCTTAGCAAAAATTCGTGCTGATAAAGCGTCTGCACCAGTTAGCTATAACGGAAAATTAAAAGATTTTGCTAACCAAGAGCTTGCAGGGATCAAAATCAAAACCACTAAGTCAGGTTTAAGTATCACCATTAATGAGTCAAAGGTTGACCCTAAAATACTCGATAAGTTAATTACAGTATTCAATGGTAATGAACAATAACATGCTAACTTAAATTGAATAAATTTTAACTGAACTACCAGATTTGATTTCTAAAATTGAATCAAATCTGGCAATGAATAGCCGATTTAAAACTATATTTACTTGTTTCGACCTAAAAGCTTTTCTAACTTTTGCCCCGCTACTTTATCATCTAATGATAGAGCCTTATATTCATCAATAAGCTTTGTTAAGCCTGAATTTTTTTCACCACGAAAATATTCAATATTACGCTCTATTTTCTTCAAGATCTTAATTAGGCTAACATCATTAACTAGTGAAACATCTTCTTTGTCAGCAAATAGGTTTTTCTCTTGCGGGAAGTTCACAAAGTAACGTAAACCACGCTTACCTTCACCTGACGGGTAAAGCAAGCCATTATCAACTAATGATTTTAAATCCCTCGTTGCGGTTGCTGGTGGCGCCCCGGTAATTGCTCGATATTTTTCATTAGTTAAACCATCACGCACAAAGCCGTCAGCGCCTACAGTGAAGATTTTTTTCATCACCTTTTCTTGCCGTTGGTTGAGTTTGACTTCTCCATATTCAGCCCAAAATTTTGATTTTTGCAATACAAATTCAACGGATTCAAGCGATTTATCTTGCGAAGTTCTAACCAACTCAATAAACCACGCTATCCACTCATTAATTTGTAAGCCAGTATTAGTATTTCTAAGCTGTTGATAATATTCAATTCTATTAGTATTAATCATGCTCGACATACTAAAAAGCGGAGGTCTCGAAAAGTCTTGAAATAATGCATGCTCGGCTATGGCCCTACCAACACGGCCATTACCATCTTGAAACGGATGAATAGCGACAAACCATAAATGAGCAACTGCTGCTTTTATAGGGCCTGAACAATTGGCGCTGTTATACCACTGTATAAAAGTATCCATTTCATGTTCAACCTCAGTGCGATTATTACCGGGAGCTTTGTAGGTTATTTCACTGTCACCGTATAAGTCTTCTCTTATTACATCAATAGGCGAATCTCTATAATCGCCTTTAGTAATAGGGTTTACATAATAATCTTCACTACCGTGTAATAGCTGCGTGTGCCAATGACAAAGTAAGGTTTTAGACATAGCGCTTTTAATGCTTTTGCGCACATCAACAAGCATCGCCGCAATGCCTTTTTCTTTAGGGAAATAACCACCACGCTCTGGTTCTTTTAATCCTAGGAAACGAGCAACCGATGAGCGCACCTCTTCACGGTTAAGTTTTTCACCTTCAATGGCACTGGTGCTTAATGCTTCTTCCACTAGTAAGTGGACAAATGCATCGTTATGGTCATTTAACGGTATTTGCGATAATGCTCCTTCAATGCTGTAGGCTTTTTTCGAATACTCGCTAACACTTGTCTCAAAGCGTGTCACATCATATTCAAATTGAGGCCAATTTTTTTGTTGCCAATGATACATGTGATTTAAACCTTCGTTTGCTATAAATCAATTTATATCAAATTATGATTTAAAAAGATATATTTTATGAATCACATGGAGGTGAGTTTTGATTTATAAAGTGAAGATGTATAAATCAAAATAATCCTTTTGGGCAGGATTGAGTTATTTAAACGTCCGCTTTGTAAAAATGTTCAAATCGTTGTAAATGGTAGCGACCATCTCTTGAGAGTTTAAAATCGCCTGTCCGGTGAAGTCCAACTTATACATCGAAACTACTACACTTAAATAGCTTATAGCTAAACTGTCAGGCTTGATTATCAAAACTAAATCAAATCTGGCAGTCGCGCACATGGAAACTCTAGCCTTATTTTAAGACTAAGCTCACTTCATTTTCATAAATACGTAAAGTTGATTGGAGAAATGTGATAAACATCTCAATCATAATGAAAAAGAGCTTTAGATGGTTACTTAGACAAAAAAGAAAATATTCTGACTTTATACACAAAAGGCGCCTCATTCACAGAGGCACCTTTAGTTTTAATACACAAACTTCACTAAAATTAATCAGCAAATT
>NZ_PNDT01000069.1:0-7475 GCF_005886375.1 Pseudoalteromonas sp. S1727 | reverse complement strand
TTTAACCTTGAACCTTGAACCTTGAACCTAAAATCTAAAATCTAAAATCTAAAATCTAATCTCTAACATCTAACATCTAACATCTAACATCTAACATCTAACATCTAACATCTAACATCTAACATCTAACATCTAACATCTAAAATCTAAAATCTAAAATCTAAAATCTAATCTCTTTCTTTTCCCTGGTAGCTTTAACTTTGCTATTCATCTAGAATTGATCTCTCGATGTAATTTGGTGTTTTTCATGGCTAAAGATAGGTTTGCGCCAAAACCGTTAAACGATATTATGGCAGGTCTCAGTGGCCGGTTGTCGTTGTATGCGGGTAAAAGCCAAGCGCTGGATAAACAGCAGAGCTTATTAAGCGAATTTTTAGGGCCTAATTTAAGTGCTAAATGTCGGGTAAGTAATTATCGAGATGGCACTTTAATGATTGAAGCCGTTTCTGCTCCAATTGCTTTACGGTTAAATTACTTAAAAATGGATATGCTGTCGCACTTTCGCGGTGCAGGAATGGCTGAGCTTGGGCAGATCAAAATTACTGCTAACCCACAAGCAAGCCAGCGTTTGACACCAAACAATGCTACAAAAACCGTAAACGCTATGCCCGCTAAAAAACTTGCTATGAGTGAGCAAACAGCAGATTACCTTACTGCTATCGCCGCAGATGCACCGCCATCACTAAAAGAAAAGCTTGAACGATTGGCAAGGCATGGTAAGAAATAAAGGTTTTGGCGCTAGAACCTAAGTTTTTTTTCACCTCTTGATTTTATTTTATCTACCTCCATATCTTCAGAGTTAATGTCGTTTCATCGCTTTTATTAAAGTTATGTTTACGAGTTATTGTAAATTTTCTTGCAGAAAACGCATATCTTAACTACGCGATGGTTTGATGTTTCGCATAGTCTGGTATAGTAGCGCACGTATTGAACGCTGCATTTGGCAACGTTTCTCGAAATTGCTAATTAATATGTGCTCAAATGAGTAATCTATTAATTAGTAATTATAAAAATGGGTTAGCTGATAATCGGCTAGCAAAGAATACATTGTAACGGTTTTATCATGATATCTAATTTATTTACCAAGATTTTTGGTAGTCGCAATGACCGCACTATTAAAAATTTAAGAAAGACGGTCGCGCTGATCAACGCACTTGAAACGCAACTTGAAGCGCTTTCAGATGAAGACTTAAAAGCCAAAACAGCAGAGTTTAGAGAGCGTTACGATAACGGGCAAAGCCTTGATGACATTTTACCAGAAGCATTTGCAGTGGTACGTGAAGCATCGAAACGTGTTAATGGTATGCGCCACTTTGACGTACAGTTACTAGGTGGCATGGTGTTACACCAAGGCCGCATCGCAGAAATGCGTACTGGTGAAGGTAAAACTCTTACCGCAAGCTTACCGGCATACCTACGCGGTATCACGGGTAAAGGGGTTCACGTTATTACCGTGAATGATTACCTTGCTAAGCGTGATGCTGAGACTAACCGACCATTGTTTGAGTTTTTAGGGTTAACGGTTGGCTGTAACGTGCCTGGTATGATGCCGCAACAGAAAAAAGAAGCCTACGCAGCAGATATCACCTACGGTACTAATAACGAATTTGGTTTTGATTACCTACGTGACAACATGGCGTTTAGCATTAACGAGCGTGTTCAACGTCCACTTTACTATGCGGTAGTCGATGAAGTTGACTCAATTTTAATTGATGAAGCACGTACACCATTGATCATTTCAGGTCCTGCAGAAGACAGCTCGCAGTTATATGCTGAAATTAATACCATAGTCCCGCTTCTTGAATTGCAAGAGAAAGAAGACGAAGAAGGGGTTGAAGGTGATGGCGATTTCACCATTGATGAAAAAGCCAAGCAAGTTCACTTAACTGAGCGCGGCCAAATCAAGGTGGAAGAATTACTAATCGAGCGTGGCTTGATTGAAGAAGGTGATTCGCTTTATTCTGCTGCAAGTATTACGCTATTGAGCCATATTTATGCGGCATTACGTGCTCATAAGTTGTATCAAAAAGACATTGATTACGTAGTAAAAGAAAACGAAGTAATCATTGTTGATGAGCACACTGGCCGGACTATGGAAGGACGTCGTTGGTCTGAAGGTTTACACCAAGCTGTAGAAGCAAAAGAAGGTGTGAAAATTCAAAACGAAAACCAAACGTTAGCGTCAATTACTTTCCAAAACTACTTCCGTATTTACGACACGCTTGCAGGTATGACAGGTACTGCTGACACTGAAGCATTTGAGTTCCAGTCAATCTACGGCCTAGATACCGTTGTAATGCCAACGAATAAGCCGATGATCCGTGAGGATCGTGCTGATTTAGTTTATTTAACGCAGGAAGAAAAATACGAAGCAATTTTAGTTGATATTAAAGATTGCCAAGAGCGCGGCCAACCAGTATTGGTGGGTACTATTTCAATTGAAAGCTCAGAGTATTTATCACAGTTTTTACGTAAAGAAAAAATTAAGCATAATGTCCTAAATGCTAAATTCCATGCGCAGGAAGCTGACATAGTCGCCGATGCTGGTTTACCAGGTACCGTTACGATAGCCACTAACATGGCTGGTCGTGGTACCGATATCGTATTAGGTGGTAATTGGCAAAGCGAGGTTGAAAAACTAGACAACCCAACTGATGAGCAAATTAAGGCAATTAAAGACGCATGGCAAGTTCGCCATGATGCTGTAATTGCGGCTGGTGGTTTACATATTATTGGTACGGAACGTCATGAATCACGTCGTATTGATAACCAGCTACGTGGTCGTTCTGGTCGTCAAGGTGATGCGGGTTCAAGCCGTTTTTACTTATCAATGGATGATGCATTAATGCGTATTTTCGCAGGTGAACGCATGACCAATATGATGCGTAAACTCGGTATGCAACGTGGTGAAGCGATTGAGCATCCGTGGGTTAACCGCGCCATTGAAAATGCACAACGTAAAGTTGAAGCGCGTAACTTTGATGTTCGTAAACAATTACTTGAGTACGATGATGTGGCAAATGATCAACGTCGTGTTGTTTACTCACAACGTAACGAGTTACTTGAGGAAGGCGATATTTCAGAGACTATCTCGGTTATTCGTGGTGACGTATTAGGCAATACTATTGACCAATATATCGCGCCGCAAAGTTTAGCTGAAATGTGGGATATTCCTGGCCTTGAAGAGCGTTTAAAGCAAGACTTCTTAATCGAGTTACCAATTGCACAGTGGCTAGCTGACGATAACAAGCTTTACGAAGAAAAATTGCGTGAGCGTATCGAAGAAGCGGTCGAGCAAGCTTATAAAGAGAAAGAGCAACAAGTTGGTGAGTCAGTACTTCGTCAATTTGAAAAGGCGATTATGCTACAAAGCTTAGATCAACATTGGAAAGACCACCTTGCGGCGATGGATCATTTACGCCAAGGTATTCATTTACGTGGTTACGCGCAAAAGAATCCTAAGCAAGAGTACAAGCGTGAGTCGTTTGAATTGTTCTCGGAAATGCTTGAGAACCTTAAAATCGATGTAGTGAGCATTTTAAGTAAAGTGCAAGTACGTGCTGAAGAAGATGTTGAAAAAGTAGAAGAGCAACACCGTAAGAGTGAAAATGCCCCTCGTGAATATCAGCATGAAGAAGTTGAGCACGTAGGTGGTGAGACACCGCAGGGCGCTGTAGTTAGCGCTCGTGCGGAACCTAAAGTTGGCCGTAATGAACCATGCCCTTGTGGCTCAGGTCAAAAGTTTAAGCAGTGTTGTGGTAAGTTAAAATAACCTGTTTGAGTACTGAAAAAGCGACGCCTACGTCGCTTTTTTTGTTTTAAATTAAGGGGAACAGGGGAAGGCGCTAGGTTCTAGGGAAGAGACTAGGGGCTAGGTGTCTTGGCTTTTGTGGGAACAGGCTTTAGCCGTGATTGTTTTTGGTTATGTGATAAAGCTTATCGGCGCTAAAGCGCTCTCCTACAACCATTAAAAACTAGGAGCTAGGCTTCATAGCCCGAAACTCGTCACCCGCAGCCCGTGGTTTTTCTTCTAGAGGGGCAAAAACCTGCGCGAGGTAAACTCGCGCCTACGGGTTTGCACAGGTGTTTGGGTTATTGTAGGCGCGGCTTTATGCCGCGCAAAAGGTTTAAGTGAATTATTCACAAAGAAGTAAAGAGGCGCTGCGCTTTAGAGGTGAAAGTTAAAAGGTTAAAGGTTAGGGTCTTGGGAAGTGACTAGGAGCTAGGTGTTTTCATAGCCCGTAACTCGTAGCCCGTAACCCGTAACTCGTAGCCCGTGCTTTATGCCACGCGGTTCTTTGGCGGTGTAGATTAATAATAAAGGTAAGATGATAATGACTAAAAAAATTGTGCATGTAGCGGTGGGGGTTATCAAAGCGGGTAACACTTTATTTATCTGTAAGCGTCCAGATGATAAACACCAAGGTGGTTTATGGGAGTTTCCAGGTGGTAAAGTGGAAGCTGGCGAAACCGTTTTTGCAGCACTGCAACGTGAGCTTCAAGAAGAAGTTGGTTTAACAATTAATAGCTCAAGTGAATTGATGGTGATTGAGCACGATTACGGCGATAAATGCGTAAAACTCGATGTGCATTTAGTGACTGACTTTAGCGGCCAGGCTCATGGCGCAGAAGGCCAGCAAAGCTCTTGGGTTGCTATTGAGCAGTTAGATGAATATAACTTCCCTGCTGGAAATGTAGAGATTATAGAAAAAATAAAAGAGTCTTGTTAAGCCATATCCCGCGTTCAAAAAATTCTAACCTATGTGGGGAAATATAACTGCTATAACAGTTAATAAGTAATTGCCTATAAAGGGGTTTTATAGGCAACTCAGCGCTAAATGTAGTTTAGCGCATGATGCTTTCCTTAAGGTACTGAAATAACTCTTTGTAGCTTTTGGCTGGTTTTTCAGCTTTTACTTCTTTTGCGGCATTGCGTACTAATTGACGTAGCTTTTGACGCTCAATAACAGGGTGCTCTTCAATCGTTTGATTAACTAAATCATCACCTTGCGTAATTAAGTCTTCGCGTAACTGCTCAATTTTTTTAATCAAAACCTCTGCTTGGTTGTTTTTATTGAGCATAATATCGATGATAGCTTTGATCTCTTCGATATTTTCAACAGTACGTAATGTTTTAGCTATGTAATTTAAATGACGACGATACGCATCACTTTTGTTGCTGATTTTATCTGCGACTACCATGGCTTCTTTTAAATCATCATTTAAGGGTAAGCGTTCACGCTGTTTTTTCCCCATTTTGGCAATTTCTGAACCTAACTGATGAAACTCTTGCGCTTCGCGCTTTAGTTCACTTTTTGATATATAGATAATTTCTTCTTCAATTTCAGCAGGCTTGCCTTTTTTCTTCGCCATGGGGTACTCATATGATAACGTTAACTGCGGTCATTATACCCAAACTACCCCAAGATGCGAGTGTCGTCGGAGTTAAAAGCGATTTAGGCAAGGCATTGATTGCAAGTAATAGTGGTTCTATTGTTAAAATCAATAACGCAGTATAAATCGCTTTTAAACCAACCCCTTGGGCGTTTCACAGGGACTTACTCTCGTCGTTGTTACTTCTTAAAAGGGACTGCCATTCTTGCAAAGTAACGCCTTGATATTAAGCCCCTGTGAAACGCTGAATTCTGCATCTTGAGGTGGCTTGGGTATATACGTGATTCTTTTAATGATTAATATTAGCTGATGCAATGCGGTGAGTGTGTTAGCATTTAAGTATTATGATTGCGCCCGTAAAACGCTCTAAGCTCAGGACTAAAAAGATGAAAAGCCAACAGCAAGATCCTATTTATACTCAAATTTCTCAAATTAAAGATGCCGTTGCAGAAGTTTTAGAACACGCTAAAAAACTTGGCGCCACAGGCGCTGAAGCTGCTATGTCGAGCACATCAGGTTTATCGGTAAGCACACGCATGGGGGAAGTTGAAACCATCGAGTTTAATCAGGATGGTGGCTTGGGGATCAGCGTTTATGTTGGTAATCATAAAGGTTCAGCATCAACTGCTGACTTAAGCCCAAAAACATTGCGTACAGTGGTCGAAAAAGCCATTGATATTGCTAAATTTACCTCAGATGATCCGCATAATGGTGTTGCTGATAAGGCGCTTCTTGAGTTTGCTCCACTTGATTTAGATTTATATCATCCGTGGGATGTTAGTCCTGAACAGGGAATTGAGCTGTGCCATACTGCTGAGCAGGCTGCACTAAACGCTGATGCGCGTATTGTTAATTCAGATGGCGCGAGTTTTTCATCACACCAAGGTCTACGAGTGTATGGTAATAGCCACGGCTTAATTACCGGTTATCCGCGTACGCGCCACAGTATTAGTACCATGGTGATTGGTAAAGATGGCGAGCAAATGCAACGAGATTCAGCCTACACGGTCGCGCGTGACCAGGCTGGTTTGAATAGTGCCGCAGCGGTTGGGCTTGAAGCCGCTCATGAAACATTAGCAAAACTTAACAGCCAAAAATTAGGCACCATGAAAGTACCTGTGGTTTTTCGTGCCGATATTGCTAACTCATTATTTGGTCACCTTGTGTCGGCAATTGGTGGTGGTGCATTATACCGAAAGTCGAGTTTTTTACTTGATAGCCTTGGCACACAAGTGTTCAATAACTGCGTTAATATTTCAGAACGTCCGCATATACTAAAAGGCCTAGCGTCTTCACCATTTGATAGTGAAGGGGTAAAAACCATTGACCGCGAAATCATTCAAGGCGGTGAGCTACAAACTTACTTATTAGCAAGCTACGCAGCGCGTAAGATGAATATGACACCTACCGGTCATGCAGGTGGTATTCATAATTGGCTAGTTGAACAAACCCATGCTGACTTAGCGGCCTTGTTAAAAACCATGGGCACTGGCTTATTAGTGACTGAATTAATGGGCCAAGGAGTTAATACCGTAACAGGTGATTACTCGCGTGGCGCCGCTGGTTTTTGGGTTGAAAATGGTGAAATACAATACCCTGTAAGTGAAATAACCATTGCAGGTAAACTGCAAGATATGTTTAAAGGTATTAGCGGCATAGGTGGCGACATAGAGCGCCGTGGCGGTATTCAAACCGGCTCTGTATTGGTTGAGCAAATGCAAATAGCGGGAAGTTAGGCTAAAGCTTTAAGTCATAATTTTTTAAGCTATAAGTCCTAAGTTTTAAGCAATAAGTTTTGCTCGGTGCCTGAATTTGCGCAGGCGCGGCTTTATGCCGCGCATCAGCGGGAAAGGTTAAAGATGCTAGGGAATATGCTTTTGTAGGTCGGGCTTTAGCCCGAAAAGTAAAATATTAATTTTTTGGTTTCTCATTTCCCCTCATTGTTTTCTCTTTGTGCAAAATGTTTATAGGCGCGGCTTTATGCCGCGCATCAGCAGGAAAGGTTAAAGATGCTAGGGAATATGCTTTTGTAGGTCGGGCTTTAGCCCGAAAAAGTAAAATATTAATTTTTAATTAGAACT